>NZ_ATHO01000147.1 GCF_000445065.1 Sphingobium quisquiliarum P25
GCGTTCGTCATGCTTTCCATGCCGCCCGCGACGATGATCCCGGCCCCGCCCGCGGCAATCGCTTCGGCCGCCATGATCGCCGCCTGCATGCCCGATCCGCACATCTTGTTGACCGTGGTGGCTTCGACCGACCGGGGAAGGCCAGCGCCCAGCGCCGCCTGCCGTGCGGGCGCCTGACCAAGCCCGGCGGGAAGCACGCAGCCCATATAGATGCGGTCCACAGCGTCCGGCTGCACGCCCGCGCGCTCGACAGCGGCCTTGACCGCCACCGTGCCGAGTTCAGTGGCCTTGAGCGCCGAAAGCGCGCCCTGGAAACCCCCCATCGGGGTGCGGGCATAGCCAGCGATAACGACAGGATCGTCCTGCATCCTTGCTCTCCTATTATGGCCTTAGCCTTACCTGACGATATAATTCACTGGTAGGCGGGATATTCACTCACGAACATTGCGCCTGCGGCGGCGCAGCCTTGTACGCTCATGCCTGAGCATCTCATGGCCGCGAAGAACCACCAAGTGCGAACATGACCAATTTGTCCGCTGCGGGATCAAACCAGGGCCGCCGGTCATTTGGTCATTCAGCACAAGACAGGATGGCAGCGCATGATCCGTTCCTTTCTCATCGGCCTGGTGGCCGGGCAGCGCGGAATCACTCCGCTTACATCGATCGCGCTGGCGACGCGGCGCCGTGCGCTGCCTGTTGCGCTTCCGCTGCAACGGCTGCTCCGCAATCCGTTTGCCGCTGCGGGAACGGCGGCTCTGGCGGCTGCGGAGATGGCCGGGGACAAGATGAAGTCGGCGCCCGACCGGATCGTGCCCGCCGGTCTCGCCGTGCGGGCGATCACGAGCGCCTATGCAGGAGCCGCCCTCGCCCCGCGCGGCCAGCGAATGTTGGGCGCTGCCGTGGCGATGGGAACGGCTTTGACCTCATCCTATGTTGGCTGGCGTCTGCGTTGCGCGGCCATGCGGCGCTACGGCCAGACCGCTACCGGCTTCGTCGAGGACGCTATCGTGCTGAGTACCGGAATTGCCGTGGCGAACCCCGGTCTGCTGGCGCGCGGGAGTTGACGCTGTCGCGGCGATGGACGCGGGCGAGAGGCTGCGTTCGTTGCCAAGGCGGACCAGGCGAAGCAGGGTAGGCGAGGGAAATCTCGCGAATGAAATATCAGATTGGATGCAGGGTGTTGGGCGGTCAGCTGGCGAGTTTGAGGACGGCCACTCCGCCGACGATCAGCGCCACGCCCAGGAAGCGGAGAAGCGAGGCGGGATCGCCATAGACGATGATACCCAGCGCGAATGTGCCTGCCGCGCCGATGCCGGTCCACACGGCATAGGCCGTCCCCATCGGGATCTGGCGCTGCGCCAGCCAGAGCAGCGTGCCGCTCACCATCATGAAGACGACCGCCAATGCGATGCCGGGCAGGCGTTGTCCGGGCGACTGCGCCATCTTCAGCCCGACGGGCCAGCCGATTTCGAACAGGCCGGCGGCAAACAGATATATCCAGCTCATGCGCGTCATTCCATCCCTTGCCATCACGGACGCCGCGGGACTTGCGGGACGGCCGGAACTGCGTAATAAGAATACGCATGTATTGAAATTAGGCAAGCATGCTATGGGGCGCAACAAGAGGATCGATCGCGGCGCTGTCCTTGATGCGGCGGAGGCGATCGTCGTTGCGCGCGGCGCGGCTGCGCTGACCATAGGCGCGGTCGCTGCGGCGTCCGGCATCACCAAGGGCGGGGTCCAATCCTGCTTCGGCACCAAGGAAGCGATGCTTGCCGCCATGCTGGGCCGCTGGATGCAAGAGGAGCGCGCGCTGTTCGAAGCGGCCGCCGGGACAGCGGCGACCACCGGCGAACGCGTGGCGGCGCATGTGGCGACGACCAGGCGCTATGCCGACGGCAAGCACCGGCGCGCGGCCAATCTGATCGCGGTCCTGCTGCAATCCGGGTCGCATCTGGACGAGGTGCGCCGGTGGTATGGCGAACGCGCGGTTCCAGTGGCCGCCGATGACCCAAGCAGCCGGTTGGCGCGGCTGGCATTCTTCGCGACGGAGGGCGCGTTCTTCCTGCGCTATTTCAACCTGCTGCCGATGTCCGCGGCGGAGTGGGATTCCATTCTGGCCGACGCCCAAGATCTTGCGGTCAGTTGACAGGCGGCGCTGCTGCGGCAGGCCGTGAAGGACCAGCGCCTTGAGGGCTGGGATCGATCAAACCTCGACCGCCTTTCCCGCGCGGCCATCCTGCCCGAAAATCCGCAGGTATCGCTCGATTTCGGCAGGATCGCCGGTCGCCTTGGAAGGATTGTCGGAGAGCTTCACGGCAGGACGCCCGTTGGCGCTCGTCACCTTGGCGACGAGGGAGATCGGCTCCAGCCCATGCCCGCCAGCGGGATCGCAGCCGCGAAAGTCGTTGGTGAGGTTGGTGCCCCAGCCGAAACTCATCCGCACCCGGCCATGAAAGTGGCGATACGTCGCTTCGATGCTGTCGACATCCATCCCATCGGAGAAGATCAGCAGCTTGGTGCGGGGATCGCGGCCATGCGCCTGCCACCAGGCGATGATCTGCTCGCCGCCCTCGATCGGGGGCATGGAGTCGGGGCGAAAGCCGGTCCAGTCGGCGAGCCAGCCGGGCGCATTGCGGAGGAAGGCGGTGGTGCCGAAAGCGTCGGGCAGCGCGACCAGCAGGTTTCCGTCATAATGCGCCTGCCATTCCTCCAGCACCCGGTAGGGCGCGGCCGCCACCCCGGCATCGTCCCCGGCAAGGGCGGCCAGCACCATCGGCAGTTCATGCGCGTTGGTGCCGATCGCTTCCAGATCATTGTCCATCGCGAGCAGCACGTTCGAACTGCCGATGAAGCGGCTGCCCAAACCTTCCTTGAGCGCCTCCACGCACCAGCGTTGCCAGAGGAAGCCATGGCGGCGGCGGGTGCCGAAATCGGAAAGGACGAGGCCGGGAAGCTGGCGCAGCCGTTCGACCTTTTCCCAAAGCTTGGCCTTGGCGCGGGCGTAGAGCACGTCCAGTTCGAAGCGGCCCTTGCCCCTGAGCGCGGCGCGCGACCGCAGTTCGTTGACGATGGCGAGCGCAGGGATTTCCCACATCGTCGTGTGGGTCCACGGCCCGGCGAAGTGCAGTTCGAACTGGCCGCCGGTCTTGCGCAGTTCATAGTCCGGCAACTGGAAATCGGCCAGCCATTCGATGAAGTCCGGCGAGAACATGCGTTTCTTGCCATAAAAGCTGTTGCCCGCGAGCCAGATCAGTTCCTTGTTGGAGAAGCGGAGCGTGCGGGCATGGTCGAGTTGCTCGCGCAGCTCCGTTTCGTCGATCACGTCCGCCAGCCGTATCGATGTGCTGCGGTTGATCAGCGAGAAGGTCGCCTGCACGTCCGAATGCAGGTGCCGGATCATCTGCAACATCAGCAGCTTGTAGAAATCCGTGTCGAGCAGGCTGCGAATGACAGGATCGAGCCGCCAGCTATGATTATAGACGCGAGTGGCGATGTCGGTGACGGGCATGGTCGATCCTCAGCGGGTGGCGAGGTGGAAGGCAGGGGCGGCAAGCGCTACGAATATGCGATAGCCCCGGTCAAGTTCCAGAAGCTCTGCCGGGATTGGAGCGCGCCGGATTAGGAGTGATGATATTCGCCGCCCGCTGCGCATATGGTAGGAAAATGCACCATGAACCATTTGGAGCCGGAATCCTTCGCCAAAGCGGCTCCAGCGGACGGAGATGAGGCTTGAACGCAAAGGCGCTGTTCACCCTTTCGGCCATTTACCTGGCGATGGTGGGCTTCGCGCTCATGATCGTGCCGTTGCAGTTCGGCCGCGGCGCGGTTCCGCCGGACGCCAGCCCTGAACTTGTCGCCCTGCTGCGGCTGCTGGGCGGGCCGTTCCTGGGGATCGCCGTGCTCAACTGGCTGTCGCGCAATGCTGATCCTTCGGAAATCCGCCCTGTGGTGCTGGCGAACATGATCGGTTTCGGCGCTGTCGCCGCCAATGACGTGTGGGGCGTGGGCAGCGGAGAAGCGCGGGACATCGCGAAATATTTCCTGCTGCTCCATGGATTGTTGACGGGGGCCTTCGCCATCCTTGCCTACAGGGCCCGCGCGAAGGCGGAGTGAACGGGTTGCAGGCGCGGCCAGCAGCGCAGCGCCATGTCGAGATGCGGCCGGGTGCGGCCCCTTACGTTGCATCCTGCGATCCGCTATGTGCGCTTCGATAGCGGCAGGGGTGGGTCGAAATGAAGCTGGTGATTTTGGGAGCGACGGGAACAACCGGGTTCTGGCGGTGAAGGAAGCCCTGGCGGCGGGCCATGAAGTGCTTGCCTATGTCCGCAATCCCGCCAGGCTTGCGCCTTCGCCCGGCCTCACCATTGTGACCGGGTCCGTCGAAGATGCAGCGGCAATGACCGCCGCGTTCAAGGGCGCCGATGCCGTCCTTTGGTGCCTTGGCGCGCGCTGGGCGCCGGTCATGCTGTTCAGGCGGGTGGATTTTCAGCAAAGAACCTTGCCACGCGTCATCGAAGCCATCAACAATGCGGGCGTGAAGCGCTTCGTCCTCATGTCCTCACTGGGCGTCGGCGATACGGCGTCCAGGCAATCCCCCATGCTCCGCCTTCTGCTCACCGGCATCGTCGCGAGGAACCTGTTCCGTGACAAGCAGATCGCGGAACGGGCGCTTGATGATTGCCGTGCCCGCTGGACGGCGGTCTATCCCGTTGTGCTGAAGGATGGACCCGCCGAACCCGATTGGGACCTGATTCCCATCGACCGGGTGAAAAAGGTGCCGGGAAATCCCACTCTGACCTTCGCCACGGTGACGAGGGCGCTGGTCGCTCTGACGCTCGAACAGGGCGAAGCCGGGGCCAAGCTGCTGCTTGCGCCGAAGGGCCAGTGGCAAGGCTGACGCACTCGACCGCGTTCCCATAAGGAGAGGGACGCGGTCGATCCGGGGAGGACGCTTTCCCGCTGATTGTGCTAAGCCGTCAACATATTTGAAACCAAGGATGATTCACCGAAAATGAACAGTCGAATTGCCTGCCCCGCGCTGCGTACGAAGGTCATGAGCGGGGAAGAGGCCGCCGCCCTCATCGATCCGGGCAGCACCGTGGGGATGAGCGGGTTCACGGGGTCCGGCTATCCCAAGGCAGTGCCGCTCGCGCTTGCGGCCCGGATCGAAGCGGCGCATGCGGCGGGCGATCCTTTCCGCGTGCGCGTCTGGACGGGCGCGTCGACAGGGCCTGAGCTGGACGGCGCGCTGGCCAAGGCGGACGGCATCGAATTCCGCCTGCCCTATAATTCCGATCCGGTCGCGCGCGAGAAGATCAATGCGGGCCAGATGGATTATTTCGACATGCATCTGAGCCAGGTCGCGCCGATGGCCTGGCAGGGTTTTCTGGGCCCGCTCGATACGGCGGTCGTCGAGGTGTCGGGCATCCGCCCGGACGGCAGCCTCATCCCATCCTCCTCCGTGGGCAACAACAAGACCTGGCTCGATCGTGCGCAGAAGGTGATCATCGAGGTCAACCGCTGGCAGAATGAAGCGCTGGAGGGGATGCACGACATCTATTACGGAACGGCGCTGCCGCCGCATCGCGTGCCCATTCCGCTCACGCAGCCCGACGACCGGATTGGCGAGCCGGGCTTCCGGTGCGATCCAGAGAAGATCGTCGCCATTGTCGAGACCGATGCGCCGGACCGCAACCTGCCCTTCGCCCCGCCTGACGCCGCCGCGCATGCCATTGCGGGCCATCTGCTCGAATTCCTGCGGCATGAGGTGGCAAGGGGCCGCCTGCCCGCCACGCTGCTGCCCATCCAGTCGGGTGTCGGCAATATCGCCAATGCGGTGCTGAGCGGGCTGGTGACCAGCCCGTTCGAGCAGATGACCGCCTATACGGAGGTCATTCAGGACGGCATGCTGGACCTGCTGGATTCCGGCAAGCTGCTGATGGCGTCCGCCACCGCTTTCTCGCTGAGCCCGGAAGCGGCCGCCCGGATCAATGCGGACATGGCGCGCTATCGCGACAGGATGATCCTTCGCCCGCAGGAGATCAGCAACCATCCCGAATTGATCCGGCGTCTTGGCTGCATCGCCATGAACGGCCTGATCGAGGCGGACATCTATGGCGCGGTCAATTCCACCCATGTCATGGGGTCGCGCATCCAGAACGGCATCGGCGGGTCGGGCGACTTCGCGCGCAACGCCTATATCTCGATCTTCATGACGCCCTCGACGGCCAAGGGAGGAAAGATTTCCGCCATCGTGCCGCAGGCGAGCCATGTCGACCACATATCGCAGGACGTGCAGGTGCTGGTGACCGAGCAGGGGCTTGCCGACCTGCGCGGCCTCAGCCCCAAGCAGCGGGCCGAATTGATCATCGGGAACTGCGCCCATCCCGACTATCGCCCGGCACTTGCCGACTATTTCGAGCGCGCCCGCAAAGGGGCCTATGGCCAGCATTCTCCGTCGCTGCCCGGCGAAGCGCTGTCCTGGCACCAGCGCTTCATCGATACCGGCTCGATGCTGGCATGAGCCAGTTCTTCCGTGGGGCGGCGGCCTTTTACGCGGCCTCCCCATGTTAGTCAGGGCCGCGGCTCACCCATAGCATTTCGGAACCCTTGGGTAACGACAATGGTTGGGCATGCATGGCGCGGCTTGCTGCAAGGCTCGTTTGACAAACAGGCGGAAGGGATTGCGAGCCTATGGCGCACAGTTTCGCTCCCCATGAGCGGCCCCTTCTGCCGGGCTCTCCCGCGACGCCCGATCATCCGCCTGCCCGCCGCGCCGCATATTTCGCGATCGGCACCCTGCTGGGGTTGACCGGGGGTCTGGGCAACGGGCTTCTCATCGCCAATCTGCCGCAGATACAGGGTTCCCTTGGCCTCACCTCCGTCGAGGGGGCGTGGCTGACCGCGATCTATTCGATGACGAGCGTTTGCATGAGCCTGCTGCTCATCAAGTTCAGGCAGCAATTCGGGCTGCAACGCTTCATCAGAATGTCGCTGCTCGGCTTCCTCACCGTCGCCGTGCTGCAACTGTTCGTGCACAGCTATGCCGTGGAACTGATCGTCCGGGGCGCGGCGGGGATAGTGAGCAGCGGCCTTACCACCCTCTGCTTCTTCTACATCATGCAGGCCATGCCAGCGACCGCGCGTCTGGCGGGCATGATCATCGGCTTTGGCCTGTCGCAGGTGGCTTTGCCGCTGGCGCGCGTCATTTCGCCCATGCTGCTCAGAAATGGAGAGATACAGAATCTGTTCGTCCTTGAACTGGGGCTGACGCTGCTTTGCCTGGGGTCCGCCGCTTTGCTGCGGCTGCCTCCGAGCGAGCGGATCAAGGCGTTCGAGCCGCTCGATTTCCTCACCTTCTGCCTTTTCGCGCCGGGCATGGCGCTGCTTTGCGCGGTGCTTGCGCTGGGGCGCGTGGTGTGGTGGACGACGCCATGGCTTGGCTATGCGGTGGCGGGGGCGATCCTCCTTATCGGCGCTGCCCTGCTGATCGAGCATAACCGCGCCAATCCGCTGCTCAACACGCGCTGGATGCGGACGCGCAACGTGCTGCGCTTCATCGCGATCGTCGCGATCATCCGTATTCTGCTGTCGGAACAGAATTTCGGGTCTATCGGCCTGCTGACCCTGGCGGGGATGACCAACGACCAGCTCGTGACATTGAACCTGATCGTTACCCTGGCGGCTGTCGCGGGCATCGCGGCGGGCGTGCTGACCCTCAACCCCAAGGATCTTCTGTGGCCTGTCGTCGTTTCGGTCGCGATCATCGCCATCGGCGCCTTCATGGACGCGGACGCCACCAACCTGACCCGCCCGGCCAATCTCTATGCAAGCCAGGCCCTGATCGGCTTCGCGGCGCTGTTCTGGATGGGCGCGGCGACGATGGTGGGCATATTGCGCGCCCTTTCGCGGGGACCCAGCCATATCGTCAGCTTTTCCGCCGTGTTCGGCATGGCGCAGACGATCGGAGGCCTTGCCGGGACGGCGCTGCTCGGCAGCTACCAGATCATGCGGGAGCGCCTGCATTCGCAGGAGATCGTGGAGACGCTGAGCGCGACCGATCCGCTGGTTCTGCAACGCATCCAGCAACTGGGCGGCGCCTATGCGCGGACGCTGGGCGATCCGCTGCTGCGGCAGGCGGAAGGAGGCGCGCTTTTCGCCCAGCAGGTCAGCCGCGAAGCGAATATCCTGGCCTATAATGACGTCTTCTTCCTGATTGGCGTGGTGGCGTCGCTCGTCACGCTGTGGCTGGGCGGGCGATGGATCTATTTGCGGGCAAAGGGCATCAATCCGGTTGCTGAGGAGTTGGTCGCGATGCAGCGGATGCGGGAGCGAGCGGCGCAATGAACGAACTGTCCAGAACGCCCCAGCCGGAAACGAAGGGACGGCTGGACGACCCGGTGGAGGTGCCGGACCAGCCATCCGCGGATACGGATGCGGATGCGCCGCGGCGGGGGTGGGCGCCGCCACGGGGGAGCCGCCGGGCCACCATTTTCTTCGTGGCGCTGCTGATCGCGGGCGCGCTGCTTGCCCTGTACGCCTGGGATCTGCCTCCATTCCGCCGTTATGTGCAGGAGACGGACAACGCCTATGTGCGGGGGCAGACCACGATCATCGCGCCGCAGGTCAGCGGCTATGTGACGCAGGTCCTCGTCCGCGACTATGACAATGTGAAGCAGGGACAGATACTCGCGCGGATCGACGATCGCATCTACCGCCAGCGGGTGGACCAGGCGAAAGCCAATCTTTCGACGCAACTCGCCACACTGGCGAACAGCCAGCAGAACCAGCGTTCCCGCGAGGCGGCGCTGGGCGGACAGGATGCCGCGATCGCCAGCGCAAGGGCGCAATTGTTGCGCGCGCAGGCGGACATGCGGCGCGTCAACGAACTGGCGGACGAAGGATCGGTGTCGGAGCGGGAGCGTGACCAGACCCGCGCCGCGCTGGCGCAGGCGGAAGCCGCCGTGCGGCAGGCGCAGGCGCAACGCGCCATCGGCCGGGAGGAAGTGCAATCGGTGCTGGTCGGGCGCGGCGGGCTGGAAGCGGGCGTCGAAAATGCGCGGGCGGCGCTCCGGCTGGCGGAGATCGACCTGTCGAACACCATCATTCGCGCGCCGCAATCAGGCAGGCTGGGCGAAGTGTCGGTCCGGCTGGGCCAATATGTGACGGCGGGCAGCCAGCTCATGTTCCTGGTGCCGCCGGCCATTTGGGTTTCGGCCAATTTCAAGGAGCGCCAGACCGCGCTCATCCGGCCGGGACAGCCCGCCAGCTTCACCGTCGACGCACTGAACGGCGCTGAAATCAAGGGGCGGGTGGAAAGCCTCGCCCCGGCGGCAGGCAGCGAATTTTCGGTGATCCGGACCGACAATGCGACCGGCAATTTCGTCAAGGTGCCCCAGCGGCTGACCGTCCGCATCGCGATAGACCAGGACGATCCGCTCTATCGCCGGTTAAGCCCCGGCATGTCGGTCGAGGCACGCGTCGTCACGCGCGGCACGCCAGCGCCGCGATGAAGGGGGCCCTGGCCCTGTGGAGCACGGCGGTGCTGCTGGCGGGGTGCACCGCGCCCGATCCGCCGCGTCCCGCATCGTCATCGGTCCGCCCGCCGCCCGGATGGCGGACGCCCTTGCCTGCCGCCGCCGCCATAACGCCGGGATGGTGGCAGGGCTTTGGCGATCCCGTGCTCACCAGCCTTGTCGAACGGGCGCTGGCCAACAACCCGGATGTGGCCATCGCCGCCGCGCGGGTTCAGGAGGCGCGGGCCAATGAGCGGCTTGCCCGCGCGCAGCTTTTCCCGTCGCTCGATCTGGGAGCGGGCGTCACGCGGTCGCGCAGCGCCGGTCCCCTGGGCACGTCCACGGAGACGACATCCGCTCAACCCCTGTTCCAGGCCGCCTATGAGGTGGACCTGTTCGGCCGGATCGCAAATCAGGTGGAAGCCGCGCGCCTGAGCGCTCAAGCGTCGGAAGCGGCCCGCGATGCGGCCGCCCTGGCGGTCGCGTCCGCCACCGCAACCGGATATGTGACGCTGCTTGGCCTCGACATGCGGCGGTCGGTGGTGCAGGCGACCATCACCTCGCGCGCGGAAGCGCTGCGGCTGGCGCGGTCCCGCGCGGAGGCGGGCTATACGTCCGACCTTGAACTGCGTCAGGCGCAGGCGGAATATGAAGCGGCGGCCCAGCTTCTGCCGCAGGTCGAACTCGCCATAGGGCGGCAGGAAAATGCGCTCAGCCTGCTGATCGGGGAGTCTCCGCGCGCCATCGGGCGTGGCGCGTCGCTCGACCGGCTGCGGCCGTTGGCCGTCCCCGCCGGTCTGCCGTCCGATCTGCTGCGCAGGCGGCCCGATCTGGCGCAGGCGGAGCGCACTCTGGCGGCATCGGACAGTTCGCTGGCTGCGGCCCGCGCGCAATATCTGCCCAGCATCAGGCTCACCGGCACGGCCGGGCTGACGCTGTCGACCGCGCTTAGCGACCCGCTGTCGATCTGGTCTCTGGGCGCCAGCATCCTTGCCCCCCTGTTCGAGGGCGGCCGGCTGCGCGCCAATGTGGAAGGGGCGGCGGCAAGGCGCGATCAGGCCGCCTTCGCCTACCAGCGGGCGGCGTTGACCGCCTTTCGCGAAGTGGACGACGCCCTGATCGGCATCGACCGCCTAGCGGCGCAGCGCGTCCGGCTGGAAGCGCAGCGCAGCGCCCTGGCCGATGCGCTGCGCCACGCCACGAATCGCTACAGGGCGGGCTACACAACATATCTGGAGCAGCTCGACGCCCAGCGGGCCTTGCTGTCGGCGGAACTGAGCCTCGTCCAATTGCGGGTCGACCAGCTCAACGCCCTGATCGCGCTTTATCAGGCAATGGGCGGCGGCTGGTCCGCCTGAACCTTTACAGGGCCGGTCCGCTTCGGGATGCGGTCACGGGCGATGCGCTGGTCCAGCCGCCCGCCAGTGCCTTGAACAGATCAACTTGAGCAAAGGCCACCGCGCGTTCCGCCGTGGCAAGCTCGCTCTCCGCCGCCGCCAACGTGCGCTGAGCATCCAGCACCGTCAGGAAATCGATCCTTCCCTCCCGCTGCCGCGCAAGGCTGATGCGTGCGGCCCGGTCCGCGGCTTCGCGCGCGGCCTTGAGGGTATCGCGCCGCTCCAGCGCGTGGGCATAGACCGACAGCGCAGTTTCGGTTTCCTCCAGCGCCCTTAGCACCGTGCCGTCGAATGTCGCGAGGGACGCGCTGGCGTCGGCCTTTGCAGCGGCGATGCGGGCGCGGTTGGCTTCCTGATTGGGGAAGGCCCAGTTGATGAGCGGACCCAGAAGCCAGCGGAACGGTCCCCCGCCCAATATGTCGCCGCCGCCGATCGCCGTGGTGCCGATGGAGCCGCCCAAAGTGATGCGGGGATAAAGGTCCGCCGTCGCAACCCCGATGCGCGCCGTGTCTGCCGCCAGCCGCTGCTCAGCGGCGCGCACATCCGGGCGGCGGGCGAGCAGGGCGCGGCCGTCGCCGACCGGAATGGGCTGCTTGAGATCCGGCGTCACCTTCTGCTCCCGAACCACGGCAGGCAGTTCCTGCGGCGTCCGCCCCGTGAGCGTCGCGAGCCGCAACAGTGCACTGTCCCGATCCGCCACCAGACTTGGGATCAGCGCCGCTTGTTGGTCCCGCAAGGCAGTTGTGCGGATTACATCCAGCCGGTCGGACCGGCCCACTTCAAACCGCGCATTGGTGATGCGGATGCTCTTGTCGAGCAGCGCCACGGTCTGCTCCGCCACGGCGATACGCTCCGCCGAACTGGTCGCATCCACATAAGCCCGCGCCGTATCCGCAACCACAGCCACCCGCACCGCGTCAGCATCGCCCGCCGCCGCGTTGACGTCGCCCTTCGCCGCTTCGATACTCCGCTTCACCCGGCCGAACAGGTCCACCTCATAAGCGACGTCCAGCCCGGCATCGACGGTCCAATTCTCGCGATCAGCGCCCGGCAAAGTCTGCGCGGCGGACGCCCGGCCATAGGTCGGCTGCGCGCTAAGGCTCGTCTGCGGCAGCCTGTCCGACCGCGCGCCACGTAGCCCCGCCCGCGCCTTTTCCAGCCGAGCGACAGCCACGCGAATGTCGGTATTCGCGGCCAGCGCATCGCGCACCAGCTCGTCCAGCACCGGATCATTATACAGCCGCCACCAGTCGCCATCAGGCTCCGCCACGCTCACCGCCGGACTAGCCGCCCCAATGAACGCGCCCGCAGCCGCGCTTGGGGTGGCCGGAGCCTTATAATCCGGCCCCGCCGCGCAGGCGGTCAAAGCCGAAGCGCCGAGCAAAAGGGGAAGTAGGGTCTTTCTCATCTCATATGTCTCCTATTCGGCGGGCTGCATCGCGACGGCGGCTCCGCCCTTCCCCTTGCGGGAAAAGCGGTCGCCCAGCGCGCGGCACACCACGTAGAAGGTGGGGGTGAAGAGCAGGCCGAACGCCGTCACGCCGGTCATACCGAAGAAGACGGCCGTGCCCAGCGCCTGCCGCAACTCCGCGCCAGCCCCGCTCGCGATCACCAGCGGCACCGCGCCCAGGATGAAGGCGAAGCTGGTCATCAGGATCGGCCGCAACCGGGTCTGCGCCGCCTGAACCGCCGCATCGACGGGCGAGAGGCCCTGTTCCTCCTCCGCCTGCTTGGCGAATTCCACCACAAGGATGGCATTCTTCGCCGCCAGCGCGATCAGCACGACCAGCCCGATCTGCGTCAGGATATTATTGTCTTGTCCCCGCAGGTTCACGCCCAGCATGGCCGCGAACAGGCACATCGGCACGATCAGGATGATCGACAGCGGCAGCGTCAGGCTTTCATATTGCGCCGCCAGCACCAGGAAGACGAAGAAGACCGCCATCCCGAACACGATGCCCGCGGTGTTGCCCGCCATCACCTGCTGATAGGCGACGCCCGTCCACTCCTTGGCATAACCCTCGGGTAGATTGGCGTCGGCGAGCTTCTCCATCGTCGTCAGCGACTGGCCGGTGCTGTAGCCGGGCGCGGTATTGCCATCGACCTCTATCGCCGGGAGCATATTGTAGCGCACCACGCGATAAGGCCCGGTCTTGTCCTCGAATGTCGAGACTGACCCGATCGGCACCATCTGCCCGCTGTTCGACCGCGTCTTCAGGTTCGCGATATCCGCCACCGTCCCGCGATGGTCCGCATCCGCCTGCGCCGTCACGCGATAGGTCCGCCCTAGCAAGTTGAAGTCATTGACGAAGGCCGACCCCAGATAGACCTGCATCGCTTCGAACACGCGTTCCGGCGGCACGCCCAGCAGGTCGGCCTTGCGCCGATCGACATCGGCAAAGACGCGCGGCGTCGCATTGTCGAACAGCGTATAGACCATGGACAGGCCGGGCGTCTGGTTCGCCTTAGCGATGAAGTCCTGCGCAACCTTGTTCAGCTCGGTATAGCCGCGTTCCTCCTTATCCTGCACCAGCATGCGGAAGCCGCCCGGAGGCACGAGGCCCGAAATGGTCGGCGGCGGCAACAGCAGGATGCGCGCCTTTTCATAACCCGCGACCGCCTTGTGCGCCTGCTCCATGATCCCGGCATAGGTGACGCCTTCCTTCTGCCGCTCCGCAAAGCTGTTGAACGGGAAGTAGATGGCGGCGCTGTTGGGCGCCTGCGTTTGCGAAGGGCCATGGAAGCCCGCGAACATCACCGCGCCGCGCAGCCCCTTGATGGGCAGCAGCTTTTGCGCGACCTCCTTCGTCACCTTGTCCGTGCGTTCCAATGACGCGCCCGATGGCAACTGCACCACGGCCAGGAAATAGCCCTGATCCTGCGAAGGCACGAAGCCGCCCGGCGTCACCCAGAACAGGGCGATGGTCGCGGCGATCAGCCCCGCATAGGTCAGCAGCATCTTCTTGGGCCGCAGCACCAGGAAGCGCGTCAGCCGGGCATAGCCAGCGCTCATCCGGTCAAAGCCCCGGTTGAACCCCGCCGCCGCCCGCGCGCCTACCCTGCGCCAGCGCGGCGCATTGTCCAGATCATGCTCCCCATGCTTGGGCTTCAGCAGCAAGGCGGCTGCGGCCGGGGACAGAGTGAGCGAGAGGATCAGCGAGATCACCGTCGCAGTCGAAATGGTGACGGCGAACTGCTGATAGAATGCGCCCGAAATGCCGGTGATGAACAATGTCGGCACGAACACGGCGCACAGCACCAGCACGATCGCCACCAGCGCGGCCGACACTTCGTCCATGGACGTGCGCGCCGCCTCCAGCGGAGACATGCCATGCTCGATGTTCCGCTCCACATTCTCGACCACCACGATCGCGTCATCGACCACGATGCCGATGGCCAGGACAAGGCCGAACAGCGACAGGTTGTTGAGCGAATAGCCAAGCGCCGCCAGCACCGCCGCCGTCCCGATCAGCGACACGGGGATGGCAATGATAGGAATGATCGCCGCGCGCCAGTTCTGGAGGAAGATCAGGATGACGAGGACGACCAGTACCACCGCCTCGAACAGCGTGTGATAAACCGCATCGATCGACTGGCTGATGAACTCGGTCGGATTGTAGATGACGCTATATTCCAGGCCCTTGGGGAAGCTCTTGGACAGCGCGTCCATCTCCGCCTTCACCTTCTCCGCCGCGTCCAGAGCGTTGGAGCCCGGCCGCTGCATCACCGCAATGACGACGGTAGGCGTGCCCGACAAATAGGTGTTGATGCCATAATCCTGCGCGCCCAACTCAACGCGAGCAACGTCGCCCACGCGGACCTGACGGCCATCCGCATCGGTGCGAATGACGATTTCGGCGAACTGCTTGGGCTCGGTCAGGCGGCCCTGCATCTCGACGCCCAACTGGAAAGCTTCGCCCTTATCATAGGGTGGCTGGCCCAGCGCGCCTGTGGACACCTGCACATTCTGCGAACGGAGCGCGGAGACGATCTCGCCCGCCGTCAGGTCCAGCGCGGCGGCGCGGTCGGGATCGATCCAGATGCGCATCGCATAATCGCGCGATCCGAACAGCCGCACATCGCCAACGCCATCCAGCCGCGCCAGCCGGTCCCGCACCTGCGTCAACGCATAGTTGGACAGGTAATTGCGGTCGAACGTGCCGTCCGGCGATTGCAGATTGACGACCATCAGGAAGTCCGGCGTCGTCTTGCGCGTGACCACGCCCAGCCGCTGCACCTCTTCCGGCAGGCGGGGGATGGCCACGGCGACCCGGTTCTGCACCAGCACCTGCGCCTCATCCAGATCGGTCCCCACCTTGAAGGTGACGGTGATCGTCACCTTGCCGTCGCCGGTCGATTGGCTGCTCTGATAGAGCATGTCATCGACGCCGTTGATTTCCTGCTCGATCGGCGCGGCGACGGTGGACGCGACGGTCTCGGCCGACGCGCCCGGATATTGCGCCGACACCGTGACCGTTGGCGGAACGATGTTGGGATATTGGGAAACGGGCAGCCCGATAAAGGCCAGCGCGCCAACCACGGTGATGACCACCGCGATGACCGCAGCGAAGATCGGCCGGTCAATGAAGAAACGGGATAGGCGCATCGGTCTGTTCCTCGATGGCGTGAAAAAGGGTGCGCGGTCCGGGGATCGCGGGAACTGTCATTTTTAGCCCCTCCCCCTCAGGGGAGGGAAAGGGGGTGGGGGCTCGCCGGATGGTGCGGCGCAGGGGGAGGGCCCCCACCCAACCCTCCCCTGAAGGGGAGGGCTTAAAGTTAACTAGAAAGTCGCCTGCGAAGCAGCCGGCACCACACTCTCACCAGCCCCCACCGGCGCAGCCACCGCCTTGATCGCCACAGCCCGCGTAGCAACCTTCCCACCCGGCACCGCCGATTGAAGATTGCTCACAACCACGCGATCACTGGGCGACAAGCCCGACCGGATGATCCGCAGCCCATCCACCACAGGCCCAAGCTCCACCGGCTTGGCGGAAACGCTGTCATCCTTGCCGACGACCAGCACCGTCTTGCGCGCCTGATCCGATTGCACCGCCTCATCGGGGATTAGCAGCGCATTCACCTTGCCGCCATTGGCGAGGCGCATGTTGCCGAACATGCCGGGCGTCAGGAACATGCCGGGATTGGCGAACACCGCGCGAATGCGGATCGTGCCGGACCGGGGATCAAGTCCGTTGTCGGTAAAATCCAGACGGCCCTTGTGGCGATAATCGGCCTCATCCTGCAACCGCACCTCGACCGCGCCAGCGCCGTCCTTGTCCCGCTGGGACTTGAGATACAGCGCTTCGGACGCGTCGAAGTTGAAATAGATGGGATCAAGCTTGTTGATGGTGGTCAGCAAGGTCGCGCCTGCGCCTTCCGCGCCGGACACTAGATTGCCGATATCGACGCGCCGGTCCGACACACGCCCCGAAATGGGCGCGCGCACCTGAGTGAACTCCACCTCCAGCGCCCGCTGGCGCTCGCGCGCCTGTGCCGCCGCCAACGCCGCCTGAGCGGCTTGCAGCCGCGACCGCAGCGCATCGACTTCGCTGGCCGAAACCGCTTCGTCGCCTGTCAGGCGCTGAACCCGCTTATAGTCATTCTGCGCCAACAGCAGCGTGCTGCGGGCGCTGGCGCTATTGGCGCGGGCTTCCGCAAGAGCCGCCAGGAAGGGGCGCTGGTCGATGGTGAACAGCAACTGCCCCGCCTTCACATAGTCACCGTCCCGGAAATGGATCGCCGTCACCGAACCCGATACGCGCGGGCGGATATCGACCGTTTGGCTCGGCGCGAACCGCCCGACATAATCATCCCATTGCGTGACCGCGCGGCTGAGCGGCGCAGCGACCCCCACCACTGCGAGCGCCGACGGTGCGGCCTGAGCCTGGGGACGATCGATCACTTTCCACCCAATGCCGCCCAGCACCACAAGCGCAATCCCTGCGATTGCGGCATGACGCTTGCGTGGCCGGAGGAGGGGGGAAGACACCGCGTTGCTGCTGTCGGCGTCGATGGACTTGTGCATGTTCATGCGAAACTCCTGACCTTCGGGCTGCCGCGCATCGCGGCGATGGCGGCAAGCAGCCGTTCGAGATGAGCGTCGCTGAACCCTGCGGACCGGAAGGCGGATATGCGGCGCGAATGGACGTCATAGCTGCGGTGCCAGGCTTCGACGGCGATCTGCCGCAGTGCTTCCAACCGCTTGTCGGCAAGCCGTGGGTCGGGCTTTTGCCCGAAGATCAGCCTTTGCAGCCGGGTCCAGCGGCCCGGTTCCCGCAGCGTCGCCAGGCTGTCCTGCCGGGCAAGCTGCACGACCTGCCATTCCAAGGGAGAAAAGGTGGCCGCTTCGGCCTTCGCCGCCGGGCTGTAAAGCGTCCCCCCGGTGCCGCCTTCGGCCAGGAATATGTCTGAACGATAGACCATGATCTCGTCCCCTGTTTTGGGAAGGCAGCAGAGCTGGGGCGCGCGAAGGAACGCGCCGCAAAGTCACTGCCTTTCGCGGATAGATGAATAACCCCTGCGCGCCCCTCGCATGGTTGCGCCAGGACGATCAGCGTCTCTTGATGATGAAAAGGAACGGCCTTCCTCTCCGAACGGCCGTGCCTGCGCCGCTATTGACGGCAACCCCTGTCTTGCATTCGACCTCCTGACCAAGAGCATGTCGAATAAATTACCAGACGGTATATAAATCTAGGGCAATAGCGCGTCAAGTAGCTTTATGTACCGACCGGTCTTTTTTTATTAGAAGGCAGAAATTGCACTGATATTACGCACTGGGCCACATGGCGAGGGTCGTATCCACAAGCTGGGTCAAGCGGCCCTCCGCCACGCCGGAACCGGCCTGCACGGCGATGCCCTGGAGGATCGTCGAAAGATAAAGGGCAAGTGCTCGCGGTTCGACACCGGGGGGCAGATCGCCTTCCTCCTTCGCGCGTTCGAACCGTTCGACAAGCGCACGGTCGGACGATGCGCGGCGCGCCAAAATCTCTTCGCGAATGCATTCGGCATGCGAGGTATTGGCGACCGAGCTGATGACGCCCATGCACCCCTTGGGATCTGTGCTGCCGCACTGCATGGCGAGCGCGCCCCGCAGCAGCCGTTCCGCCACTTCCTTGGCCGTCGGCGCTTCCAACGCTGATTTCACATAACAGAGCTTATCCCGCTCATAGAGGTCGAGCGCCTTGCGGAACAGCGATTCCTTGTTGCCGAAACAGGCGTAAAGGCTGGGCTTGGTGATGCCCATCGCCTCGGTCAGTTCGGCGAGCGACGCGCCCTCATAACCGCGCCGCCAGAATATCTCCAGCGCGGCGGCAAGCGCCTTGTCTGGATCAAATTCGCGCGGACGGCCTCTGACAGGGGCGGAAGCGTTTTTCATACCGGTCAGTATATAGATATTCCTGCGGATAGCTCAAGGGCGATGAAAGCCGCTGCTTCTTCATGACGCGGCTGCCATCATCAATATTCTTCCCTCTTCGCCCGCATATCCCCTATCGGTCGGCCAGCGCATGCTGCCACGGAATGAGGAACAATGGTCGAGGCGAATACCGTCTTCATCGATATCTGCCTGCGCGGGGGAAGCATCGGGCTCCTGCTGCTGGGGGCGATCATGCTGTGCCGCGCGCCTGTATCCTATGCATCCCGGCTTGGCATGATGCTGATGCTGTGCACCGTCGCCTTCGTGCTGGAAGGCGTGCCGGTGATCCAGGGACTCCTGCCGCTCGACTGGTTCATCAAACTTTGTTCGGCGCTTGTGATCCCGCTGTTCTGGCTGTTCGCCCGCGCCTGGTTCGACGATGATTACCGGCCGGGCGGCATTGATGGAGCCGTCGCGATCGCGTTCGTCGCCGCGGTCCTCGTGCAGCATCAGGCGAAACACCGGCCGGGCGATCCGGGGGCGAGCGACGCCATCGTCTACGGCCTTGGGACCATGCTTGCTGTCCATGCGCTGTGGCTCGCCTGGCGGGACCGCGCGTCCGATCTGGTCGAGCCGCGCTGCCGCGTGCGGCTGCTGTTCGTCATCGCCGTCGCGCTGACGATCGTCTGGTCGCTGTGGAGCGAGGCGGCGAGCCGGTTCGCCACGCCCCTGCCATGGCTTTCCCTGGCCGATGCGGCGGTGCTGTTCCTTCTCACCCTCGGCCTCGACAGCGCGCTGTTCGGCCTCGCGCACCCGGAAACCTTTCCGCATCCCGCAAGGCCGGGGATCGCCCCGGCGCGGCCGGAGGCAAAGCCGTCCTCGCCGGAGGAGGAGCTTGTCGATCCCGTGCTGAAACACCGGCTGGACCAGATCATGGAGCATGACCGGCTGTATCGCGATCCCGAACTGACGATAGGGCAGCTTGCGGTCCGGCTGGGCACCGCCGAACACCGGCTGCGGCGGCTGATCAACGGCGGGATGGGGTTTCGCAATTTCAACGCCTATCTCAACGCGAAACGGATCGAGGAGGTGCGCGCGGCGCTTGCCGACCCGGCGCAGACGGACGTGCCCATCCTGACCATCGCGATGGATGCGGGCTTCGGCAGTCTGCCCGCATTCAATCGCGCCTTCAAGGCCGCCGCCGGGGAAACGCCGCGCGATTTCAAGCAGAGGATGCGGGTGGCGAGCTGATCGATTTCGAAATTCGACCTGTCGATTTCGAGATCGCAAGGCCAAGGCAGCATGAATGGGTGAAGCCGGTCCCCGGCCCAACAGACCGGACACCCGCCTTTCATGACTCATCCGCCTCGCGCTTGCATCGCGACCAGTCCTTTCCTTCTCCTCGCGCTGCTCGTCCTGCTGCCTGCCTGCTCGCCGGGCGAACAGGCGCAGACCCGTTCCGCCGACACGGCCCTTGTGGAAGCGATCCGCCCGGCGGTCAGCGATAGCGGAGAGAGCCGCAGCTTCGATGCGGTCGTTCGCCCCAGGCGCTCGGTCGATCTCGCTTTCCGTCAGGGTGGACGCGTGGCTGCCCTGAGGGTTCAGGTGGGGCAGATCGTTGCCGCAGGCGAGGTCATCGCCCGTCTGGCCCAGCCGGAAGCCGAAGCTGCGGCGGATCAGGCGCTGGGTGAAGAGGCGAGCGCCCGCGCCGATCTGCGGCAGGCGGAGGATGCAGCCGCCCGCGTCAGGGGACTGGGCAGCGACGGCACTGTCGCCGCTGGAGATGTCAGCCAGCGCCGCTTCGCCGCCGACGCAGCCAGAGCCAGGCTGATGGCAGCGCAGGCGCGGCTGCGCCAGGCAAGGGCGACGGCCGATGAGGGGCTGCTGCTTGCCCCAGCCGATGGCGTGATCACGGAAATCGTCGCGGAACCCGGCACTGTCGTCAGCGCGGGGATGGCCGTCGTCCGCATCGCGACCGGCGCGTCCGAAGTGGAATTGCGGGTGCCGGAAGATGTCATGCTGAAACCCGGAGCGACCGCTGCGATCACATTCTGGAACCGTCCCGGAACGGTCGCGGGGCGGTTGCGCGCCATCAGTCCGCAAGGCGACGCGCTGCGGATGCGCAAGGCATGGTTCACCCTGCCCGCCACAGCGCCCGCCGTGCCGTTCGGCAGCAGCGCGACCGTCACCATCGCGGACGCCCCGGAAGGAACGCGAATGCGCGTGCCCCTTACCGCTTTGGGCAGCGTGGCGGATGCGGGGAAGGGCGCCAATGTCTGGGCACTGACCGGCGATGGACGCCATGTCCGTCCCCAGCCGGTCCGCATCATCGCATTGCGCGGCGAGGATGCCATCGTCGCCGGGCTGAAGGACGGCACGCCCATCGTTGCCAGCGGAACGCACGGGCTTCGTCCGGGTCAGGCCGTGACGGTTGTCGAGATGCTGGAAGGGCGCTGAACGAATGTCGCGCTTCAACCTGTCCCGCTGGGCGACCGGACATCCCGCGCTGGTCGGCTTCCTCGTCGCGCTGCTGTTCGTGGCGGGCGCGGTTCAGTTCCTTCACCTCGGCCGGGCGGAAGATCCCGGCTTCACGCTCAAGGACATGATCGTTTCGGCAAGCTGGCCGGGCGCGAGCGCCGCGCAGATGCAGGCGCAGGTCGCCGATCCGCTGGAACGCAAGCTCCGCGCGACCGAATCAATCGAGACCATCCAGACCTACTGCGTCGATGGGGCGTGCGTGCTCACCCTGTCCCTGTTCGATGGCGCGCCGCCCGCGCGCGTGCCGGAGATATGGCAACAGGTGCGGCGTGAACTGTCGGACCTGCGGCCCAGCCTGCCCGATGGCGTGGCGTTGAGCGCGAACGATGAATATTCCGATGTCTATGGCTATGTCTTTCTTCTGACCGGCGCTGAAAATGCGCGGCTCGTCCAGCAGGCCGAACATATGCGCAGGTCTTTCCTGCGCATCCCCGGCGCTGGAAAGGTGCAGATCGCGGGAGAAGTGCCGCGGCAGATTGTCGTCGCCTTCGATCCCGCCCGGCTCGCCGGGATGGGCATCACGCCGGGGCAGGTGGCGCGGGCGCTCTCCCGCCGGAATATGGTGACGCCAGCGGGGACCTATCAACTCCCGCTCCGCGTGCCCGTCCGCATTGCCGGAGAGGCCGATGGCGCGGGAGCGGTGGAAAACACGATGGTCGCAACGCCCGGCGGCGCCGTCCGGGTCGGCGATATCGCCACCGTCAGCCGGGGCTATGCCGATCCGCCGCCCATGCTCGTCCGCCATCAGGGACAGCCCGCCGTCTCGCTGTCCGTCGCCATGCGGCCGGGCGCGGACGGCCTCGCCTTCGGCAAGGCGCTGCGTGCGCAGGCGGATCAACTGCGCAGCCAGCTTCCGGCAGGCATGATGCTGTCGCAGGTCGAGGATCAAAGCGTGACGATCAGGGAAGCGGTCGACACCTTCCTCGTCAAATTCTTCGCGGCCCTGACCGTGGTGCTCATCGTCGCCTTTCTGACGCTGGGGCTGCGGACCGGCATCGTCGTCGCATTGTCGGTGCCCCTGACGCTCGCGATCGTCGCCCTGTTCATGGGCGTGGCTGGCATCGGCCTTGAACGCATATCGCTGGGTGCGCTGATCCTGTCGCTGGGGCTGCTGGTGGACGACGCGATCATCAGTGTCGAGGCGATGGCCGTGCAATTGGAAAAGGGGGCCAGCCGCATGGACGCGGCGGCCTATGCCTGGACCCACACGGCCTTTCCGATGCTGACCGGCACGCTCCTCACCGTCGCCGGGTTCCTGCCCGCCGGCCTCGCACGGTCGACCACCAGCGAATATGCGGGCGGCATCTTCTGGGTGACGGGCGCGGCCCTGCTGGTCAGTTGGATCGTTGCCGTGGTCTTCACGCCTTATCTTGGCGTCAAGCTGCTGCCCATGCCGGACAAGCCGGAAAGCCACGACCTTTATGACCGCCCCGTCTACCGCAGGCTGCGCGCGACCGTGTCATGGTGCATCGCGCGGCGTGGCCTGATCGTCGCGGGGACCGCCGGGCTGCTGGCGGTCAGCCTCGCGGGCGCGCTCCTCGTGCGTCAGCAATTCTTCCCGGCATCGGACCGTCCCGAACTGATCGTCGACATCGCGATGCGGCCCGGATCGTCGATCGGCGCGACCAGCGCTGCCGTGGCCCAGATCGAAAAGGGCCTCGCGCGCGATCGCGACATCGCCTCGCTCAACAGCTATATCGGCGATGGCGTGCCGCGCTTCTATCTTCCATTCGGTCCGCAGCTTCCCAATCCGGCCACCGCCACGGTGATGATCGTCGCACGGGATCTGGCTGCGCGCGAGCGGCTGGTCGAAAAGATCGGCAGACTGCGCGTCACGCCCGACGCCCACCTCCATCCCCGGCGGCTCTCGCTGGGCCCCAGCCTTGGCTTTCCCGTGCAATATCGCGTCGCCGGGCCGGATGTGGAGCGGCTCCGCGCCATTTCTGGCGAGATCGCGGACGTGCTTCGCACCACGCAGGACGCGACCGCCGTTCAGGTGAACTGGGGGCTGCCATCGCCCGCCGCGATCGTGCGGTTCGATGCGGCCCGGCTGGGGCATATCGGCGGCGATCGCACCGGCATGGCGGATGATGTGAACATCGTCCTTTCGGGCATGCAGGCGGGCGAAGTGCTGGACGGCAACAAGCGCGCCGCCATCCTGCTGCGCGGCGCGCAGCCCGATCGCACGGACCCCGCCCGGCTGGAGGACGTCGCCGTCACCACTGCGCAGGGTTCCGCGCCCCTTGGCCAGCTTGGCCGCGTTTCGATTGCGCAGGAACAGCCGATCCTCTGGACCCGCAATGGCGAACCGGTGATGACGGTGCAGGCCGATATGGCGGGCAATGTCCAGGCGTCGCAGATCCTCGCCCGCGCCAAGCCGCGCATCGACCGCATCGCGCAGGCGCTGCCGCCCGGCTATCGCATCGAAATCGGCGGTGACGAGGAACTTTCGGCCAAGGCGAACAAGGCCATCGTCGACCTTCTGCCTGTCGCGTCCGCGGTCATGCTGCTGCTGCTCATGATCCAGCTCCAGAGCATCCGCCATGTGCTGCTGGTGCTGGCCACAGCGCCGCTGGGGCTGATCGGCGCGGTCGCGGCGCTGCTCGTCACCGGTGCGCCCTTCGGCTTCGTGGCGCTGCTCGGCCTTATCGCGCTGGCGGGCATGATCATGCGCAACTCGATCATCCTGGTCGATCAGGTCCAGGTCAATCAGGCGGGCGGGGCAAGCCTGAACGCTGCGCTGCTTGACGCCACGATCAGCCGGTCCCGCCCGGTCGTCCTCACCGCGCTCGCGGCCGTGCTGGCGTTCATTCCCTTGAGCTTCAACATATTCTGGGGACCAATGGCGATCGTCATGATCGGCGGATTGGCGGGGGCCACATTGCTGACGCTGCTGGCCTTGCCCGCGCTTTACGCCCTCGTCTTCACGCCCCGCGCAGGTTCATCGGAGGATATCGGCCATGACTGACCGGACATGCCTGCCCCGCACCAGCGCGATGATCCTCGCACTCCTGCTGTCCGCCTGCACGGTCGGGCCGGACTTCGTGCGTCCGGCGCCGGACCTGCCCGCCACCTTTGCGGGCGCGCAGGGGCCGGTGAAGCCGGTGGCCGCCGCATGGTGGCATGGTTTCGAGGATCGTGCGCTCGATGCATTGGAGGCGCGGGGGGTGGTGAACAATCTCGACATCCGGCAGGCCGTGGAAAGGATCGCCGCCGCCCAGGCCCAATATGGGGTGGCCGGGGCCGAAGGCGCGCCCAGCCTGACCGCGCAGGGCAATTACAGCCGCAACCGGGTGGGAACGGCCGGTATCGCCGACTTCGCACGCCCGCTCCTGGGACTGGAGAAGGGCGATGGCGATGCGCCGAAGGGCGTTGATTTCGACATGGTGGGGATTGGCGGCAGCGCGTCGTGGGAAATCGACCTGTGGGGCCGCATACGCCGCAGGCGCGAAGCAGCCGGAGCGCAGGTCGCGGAAAGCCAGGCCGATGCCGATGGCATGCGGCTTTCGGTGCAGGCCGAAATCGCCCGCACTTATTTCCAGTGGCGGCAGGCGGTCCGCGAACTCATGCAGGCCAGGCGGAGCCTTGCCCTGGCGGAGCGGGCGGCGGCCGCGCTCAAGGCCCTTGAGGCGCGCGGACTGGCATCGCGGGCGGATGTCATCGAACGGGAATCGCGCGTCAGGACGGCGCGTGGGAATGAGAGCAGCCTTCAGGAGCAGCGCGACCGCCTGCGCCGCGCCCTGGCCGTGCTGGTCGAGGGCCGCCCGGACGCCCCGCTCGACATTCTGGACATCCATGATGATGAGCCAGCGCTGGGGCCTCCTCCCAGCAGCTTGCCTTCGCAGATGGTGCGCAGCCGCCCCGATATCCTCGCCGCCGAAGCGCGGCTTCACGCCGCGACCGCGCTGGTTGGCGCGGCGAAGGCGGACTTCTATCCTGCCATCAGCCTGAGCGGCCTGTTCAGCCTTGACGCGCTCAGCCTCAAGGATCTGGGCTGGGACTCCCGCAACACCAGCATCGGCGGCGCGATCTCGCTGCCGATCTTCAGCGGCGGACGTCTCCAGCGCACGCTCGACCTTCGGAAATCCGAACAGCGCAGCGCGGCGCTCGCCTATCGCGCAACCGTCGTCGCGGCATGGCAGGAGGTGGAAGACGCGCTGTCCAGCCTGCGCGCGCTGAACGATCAACTGGAACTGGGCAAGGCCGAACGCGATGCCCGCGCGGTCATCGCCAAAACGAGCGATCTCCGCGCACGCCGGGGAGAGACCGGCCTGCTGCCGCTCCTCGACGCGCAGGCCGCCGCCATCGAGGCCGAAATCCAGGCGCAAAGGCAGCGCACCGCCGTCCTTCTCGCCCATGTCCAGCTTTACCGGGCATTGGGGCGATGAGGCGCTATTTCGTGAGTGTTCTAATCGGCAGCATCGCAGGTTTCAGGCCGCCGCTTTCCATCCTGACCACCGTCCGTCCCGCCTCGCGGGCAGGCCGCAGGTTCAGCAACCGCATCCACTATTTCAGCCTGCGTTGAGCGGGGCGGCTGAGCGCTCATGATGCTGCATTCGCTATAGCCGGTAGCGGTTCGCCCGGTGCCGCATTCGTCCGGTCAAGCCCCGCCGCCTGCTCGTAGCTGGCATGGAGCGCGGCATAATGGCCGCCCCGGGCGATCAGTGCGGCGTGGTTCCCGATTTCGGCCACCTGCCCGTTTTCGATGACGGCGATCCGGTGCGCCGAACGGATGGTTTCCAGGCGGTGAGCGATGATCAGCGCGGTGCGGCCTTCGCACAGCACGCGCAGGGCCTGCTGGATGCGGCGCTCGGTGCTGACGTCGACGGCCGACGTCGCTTCGTCCAGCACCAGCACGGACGGGTCGGCCAGATAGGCGCGGACAAGACAGACCAATTGCCGCTGTCCCTGGCTGAGCTGGCTGCCCAGCGGCCCTACCTGCGTCGCATAGCCATGGGGCAGGGCGCTCAGCACGTCATGAGCGCCGATATGCTCCGATGCCGTGACGAGATGCTCGTCGGACGCATCGGGCCGGGCGAGCCGCAAATTGTCGAGCACGGTGCCGCCGAACAGCACATTGTCCTGGAGCACGACGCCGATATGGCTGCGCAGGCTCCGTTCGGCAAAGCTCCTGATGTCCTGTCCGTCCAGCAGCACCGCGCCTTCATCAACATCATAGAAGCGGGTGAGCAGTTGCACGAGCGTGCTCTTGCCATGGCCTGTCGGTCCCACGATCGCCAGCACCTCGCCCGGCTCGATGGTGAGGCTGAGGCCCCTGATGACAGGCTGGCCGGGGCGATAGCCGAAGCTGACATCGCGAAACTCTATGCGCCCCTCCACCAGGGGCGGGATCAGGGCGTCAGGGGCGTCGGCAATTTCCGGCTCGGTATCCAGCAGCAGGAAGATGCGCTGGGCGCAGGCCGTGCCGTTGGCGAAGCGTTCGAAGAGGTCGCTGAATTCCTGGAGCGGAGCGAGGAAGAGGAAGACGTAGAATAGGCTTTGCGTGAGTTCGCCCAGGGTCAGCGTGCCCAGCGCCAGCCCCCGGCCGCCCACCACCAGCGTCAGCGCCAGCCCGGCGGTGGTCAGCAGGCCGGTGAAGGGCGCGAACCAGCCCGAACGCACTGAACCGAAGATGAGCGAAGAATTGAAGTCTTCCAGCAGGCCCTGATATTTGGCGAGGTTCTCGCGATCCCGCCCGGATTGCTTGATCAGGCGGACGGCGGCGACCGTTTCGACCAGATGGGCGGTGAAGCGGCTGCGGTTTTCAGCGACGCTGGCCCAGCTGCGCTGCGCGACCCGCTTGAACAGGAAGGTTGCGGCGACCAGCACCGGCACCACCGCCGCCAGCCCCGCGAGCAGCGCCGGAGCGATCAGCCACAGGAGGAAGCCGGACAGGCAGAGCCGCAGCACGGCCGACAGAAATTCGGGCGGCCCCTGGATCAGCAGCGGCTCCAGCGTATCGAGGTCGCGGTCGGCGCGCGCGATGATGCGCCCTGCCTTGGTCCGGTCGAAATAACCGACGCTGAGACGCTGGACATGGGCGAAGACGCGCGTGCGCAGATCGTTGAGGACGCGGATCGCCGCCAACCCCGCGCAATATTGCGACAGGCCGCCGAGGGCGAAACGAATGCCCCAGGTCGCGGCCAGCCCGGCGCAGGCCCAGGCGATCAGCGGCGCGTCGACGCCCGCCTGCCTCAACCCCCGGTCGATGACGAGCCCGATCAGCAGCGGCCGGGCGAAGATCGCCAGCACTTGCACCAGTTCGATTCCGATCACCGCCGCGATCGGCCGCCACACCGGCGCGATCAGGGGCAGCAGCCTTGATACGACGCTCTGGTTCAGCGATCTTTTGGAAAGCGTTTCCTCCAGTTCGATATCGGAAAGGGCGCTGTCGCCACGAAAGCCGTTCATCGTCCTACAGTCCCATCAGCGCGCGATAATGAGCGCTCTGCTCGACAAGTTCGGCATGGGCTCCTTCCGCGACGATCCGTCCACCGGCCAGCACCGCAACCCGGTCGGCGATCAGGGCGGTGGACAGGCGGCTGGCGACGATCAGCATCGTCAGCGGCCGGGCGCGTCCGCCGCGCAGGCTGCGGATATTGTCGATCGCCCGGCGCTCCGTCCGCGCGTCGAGCGCGCTGGTGGCGTCGTCCAGCACCAAAATGTCCGCATCGGCAAGCAGCGCGCGGGCGAGGCAGACACGCTGCCGCTGTCCGCCCGACAGGGTGGCGCCCCGGTCGCCGACCCGCGTGTCCAGCCCTTCGCTCAGGCGGTCGAGCAACTCTCCGGCCGCGGCATGGTCCAGCGCCGCGCGCAGCTCCGCTTCCGTCGCATCGGGCGCGCACAGCCGCAGATTGGCCGCGAGCGTATCGGAAAAGAGGAAATTTTCCTGCGGCAGCACATGCACCCGGCGGCGCAGTTCGCGCAGGTCCAACTCGCGAATATCCTGCCATCCGCTTTCGTCCGATCCGATTTCTACCGCGCCGCCGTCCACCTCGACCAGCCGGGGGAGCAGGGCGGTGAGGATGCTCTTGCCCGATCCGGTTGCGCCAACCAGCGCGACGATTTCCCCTGGCCGCACCGTCAGGCCAAGATCGCGCAGAACCGCCGCGCCATCGCCCAGCGGCGATGCGGACAGGTTGCGCAGACGGACGCCCAATGGGCCGGAAGGCAGCGGCTTTGCCCCTGACCGGATCACCGGCTCTGCGTCCAGCACTTCCCAGATGCGCGCGGCCGAAGCGCGGGCGTCGGCGATGACCTGCAACAGGCGGCCAATCCCCTCTATCCGCAGCACGAGCGTGTTGACCACCAGCATGGCCGCGACCAGCGCGCCCACGCCCAGCATCCCTTGCGCCACCATCCATGCGCCAAAGCCCAGCACCCAGGCATGGGACAGCGCGATGATCGTCTGGGGCAGAGGCACGCGGCGGGAGGCATGGCGGATCGCCGCCTTGGCTTCCGCGCGGAACAGATCGACATGGGCACGGAAACGCTCCGCCCGCGCTTCGCCGAGCGAAAAGGCCTTGATGACGCGGACGCCGTTCACGCCTTCGGACAGGTCCTGCGTCACTGCGTCATAGGCGTCGCCGATCCGCCGGTCGAGCGCGACCAGCGTGTCCGCCTCTGACCAGAGGAGCGCGATGCCCAGTGCCAGCAGCAGCGCGGGAACCAGCGCCAGCCAGGGGGAATAGACGCAGAGCAGGCCAAGCGAGATGGCGACGATCAGCCCGGTTTCGAAAATCTGCCGCCAGAAGTTGATGAGCGCGTCGCGCACCTTGTCGGCGTCGCGGGTCATCCGCGTCACCATCTCGCCGACGCCGTGCCGCCAGTGATAGGCAAGGTCGAGCCGCTGGATCTGCACAAGAATGCGCGCCCGCAATATCGTCAGCAGCCGCTGGCCGATGGAAAGGGAGAGGAGCCCCGCGCCATATTGCACCGCCGCGCGCGCGAGGGAGAGTCCGATGAGCAATACGACCCAGAACCAGGCGCGATGATAGTCAAGCCCGTCAGGCCCCGCGACGACCAGTTTGCCATGCTGCGCTTCCTGCACCGCATGGCCGACCAGCACCTGTTGCCCGACCAGCGCGATATTGATCGCCGCCAGCAGGACGGCGGTCAACAGGAACCGGCCCGGCATCTCGCCATAGATGGCAAGGCAGCGCAGCAGCGGGCTGCGTTGCAATAGTCCGCTCTCCCCCACGGCCCTCTCCCCCACGGCCCTCTTCCCCACGGGCTGCGTCAGCTGGCCAGCGCGAGCGGCTGCGCGGCTTCCAGCGGGCGCGGGTCGATCCATTGGCGCACGTCGAAGCTTTGCGGGATGAAGTTCCAGCGGTGCAGGAAGTCGGTGAAGTCCTGGAGCGCCACGATCGACTGTTCGGCGAGGCCGGTCTTCAGCTTCGTATGGGCATCCTCGCCATAGGCGATGCTCACCCAATATTCGCTGCTGTTGGTTTCGCGGGCCAGATAGCGGCGTACTTCGGATGGGTGGGATTGCGCCCAATGTTCGGCGCGCAGCACCTGTTCGGCAATGGTGACGGCGGCATCGAAATGATTGTCGATCAGATGGCCGTCCACCGCCAGAGTGCGCGGCGTGCCATTATTGGCGCGCACCAGCGGATCGGGATGGATGCCGGTGTCGATGACGGTCGTCAGCCCGAACTGATGCGCGATCTGCGCGCCGCTTGCGCCCTTGAGGAAGATCGCGTCGACCTCGCCGCGCAGCAGGGCGATCAGCTCCAGATTATTGGCGCGCGCCCGGCTGGTGCTGCGCCCGTTCCAGGCGAGCATGCCGCCGACGGTCTGCGCCTGGCCATCGCTGTAGTGGGTTTCGATATCCTGATCGACCAGTTCGACATCGGATACTTCCAGCCCCTCCAGCCGCAGCGCATTTTCAAGGCCGCGAATGGCCTGGGCGCGGCTGAAGTCGATCTCCACATTCTTCCAGTTTGGCAGGCCGAAGCGCCGTCCTTTCAGGTCACGGACGGAGGTGATGCCAGATTCCGGGCTGGCGAGGATCAACTGCGTTTCGTCCGCCCAGGACAGGCCGATGACGCGCGTGTCGCGGCCCCGCGCCCGCGCGCTGATCGCAGGAATATTGCCGCCGTGGCGGACGCTGTTCTGGACGGTGTGGGAGAAATGCGACTCCCGCTTGGCGAAATCGCTGGATTCGAGGAGCGAGGAAAGGCGTGTGCCCTGAGCGCGGAAGGCTTCTTCCAGCCAGCCTTGCTGAATGGCGATGCCAAGGCCGGTCGGGACGGGGCAGCGAGTGTACCAGAGGGTATCGAGGGTGTTGGACATGAAGGCACTCCTTTTCAGTGCAAGGCGCTCCTGCGGAGGCGGGAGCCACGGCGATGCTAAGCGGCAGACTCCAGAATGGCCTCGGCCGGGGCTGTTCGTGCATTGGGATTTTCCGGGCGCGGCAGGTTCAGATGTTCGCGCAGGGTCGCGCCTTCATATTCGGTGCGGAACAGGCCGCGCCGTTGAAGTTCGGGAACCACCAGGTCCACGAAATCCTCCAGCGAACTCGGCAGCAGCGGCGGGATGAGGTTGAAGCCATCGGCGGCATCACGCTCGAACCAGTCCTGGATCTGGTCGGCGATGTCGCCGGGCGTGCCCAGCACCACCCGATGCCCGCGCACGGCATTGAAGCGCAGGAAAAGCTGGCGGATGGTGAGATTCTCGCGCCGGGCCAAGGCGGTGAGCTGCCGCCAGCGGCCCTTGCCGTTTTCCGGCTCCGGCAGGTCAGGCAGCGGCCCGTCGAGCGGATAGGCGCTGACATCCTGGCCCATGAGGTTGAGGTCGCCGGAAAAATCCACCTTCTCCTCCAGCGCGCCGAACTTGTCCTGCGCCTCCTGAAGGCTGGAGCCGATGGTGAAGGAAAGGCCAGGCATGACCTTCAACGTATCGGGATCGCGGCCGTAGCCAGCGACGCGGGCTTTCACATCCTTGTAGAATGCCTGCGCATCCTCGATGAACTGGGCGGCGGCATAGATCATCTCGGCATGGCGGGCGGCGAAATCGCGGCCGACTTCCGAATTGCCCGCCTGCGCGAAGACCGGATAGCCCTGAACCGGGCGCGGCATGTCCAGCACGCTGTCGATATGATAATAAGGCCCGCGATAATGGACGGGATGCACCGCATCGGCGTTCAGGTAGACGCCGCTTTCCTTGTCCGCGCCTTCAAAGGCGTCGTCTTCCCAGCTGTTCCACAGCGCCTTGGCCAGCTCCACGAAATCATGGGCGCGGGCATAGCGTTCGGCGTGGCTGGCGGGCTGGTCGATGCCGAAGCTCCTGGCCGCGCCGTCCGCCAGCGAAGACACGATGTTCCAGCCGATCCGCCCGCCGCTGATATGATCGAGCGAGGCGAAGCGGCGGGCGAGGGCATAGGGCTGTTCGAAATTGGTGTTCACCGTCGCGACCAGGCCGATATGGCTGGTGATGCTGGCGAGCGCGGCGGTCGCGGTCAGCGGTTCGAAATCGAGGAAGGCGTGGCGCCGCTCGATCCCCCTGGTGCTGTCGCCGCTCTGGCCCACGAAGTCGGCGAAGAAGGCCGCGTCCAGCTTGCCCCGCTCGGCGGTGTGGACGAGGTTCGCCCAATAGCGGAAATCCGGCTTGCCGGTGTCTGCGGTGCCCGGCTGACGCCATGCGCCGGGATGATGGCCGTGGCGCGTGAGGAATACGGCGAGCGCGAGCTGGCGCTTCTTCTGGGACATGGGATGCTCCGGTTTTGTCTGGCGTTGGGTATTATGCTGTGCATGGCACTGTCTGACCTCCGTTCGGGCTGAGCCTGTCGAAGCCTTTTTACTGGGAGCGGCTTCGACAGGCTCAGGACGAACGGAATGAGAGCAGGTCCGGCGCCTTTGCCTACTCGGCAGCCTGCGCGGTTTCCCGCAGGTGGATCGTGCCGTCATCGTCGACGCGCGCATCGGGCGGCACCAGCTTGCCCATCTTCCATTGCTGCTCCAGCACGCCGGGGCCGAAGGGCTTGGAACCGCCAAGCGCCTGGCCCAATATCTGGAACTGCGCGCCTTCCTCCAGCAGCACGATATTGTTGGTGAGGTCGCGCAGGCCCTTCCAGCTCCAGATCGTCGCGCCGCCATTGGCCTCTACAATGCCGGGCACCTCGCGATCCTTCTCGATGGAATCGAGGATGAAGTCGGGTTCGGGCTGGCGGCGGTTGATGTACACGGGCAGTTGCGCGGTGAAGCGGAAGCGGCGGTTGGGCACGTAGAGCAGCGGCAGTTCCGAATGCGCCTGCGAATAAGCGCCCAGATGCGGCGTGTGGACGTGGCTGATCGCCTTGAAATCAGGATATTTCCTGAAGATTTTCAGGTAGCGCGCCGCGCCGCCCGGAGCGTTGCCCCAATAAAGCGTGCCATCGAAGCCGATGACGCTGGTGACGGCCTGATCCGGGTCGTCTTCCCACAGCCCGGCATAGTTCAGTGTGATGATCTTCTCTTCATCAGGCACCCGGACGGCGAAGAACAGGGTTCCGCTGGCTGAAATGGTCCGGCTGTCGCGCAGCAGGCGGAAGGCGCGGCGCGCGTCCTTCTCCGTTTCCAGCACGAAGGCGATGGCATCTTTCGAAAGTCCGTTGACGTCAGACATGATCTTTCCTTTCAGGCGGAGAGTGCGGCCAGTTGGGGACGCTGTTCATTGAGGGCGCGGGCGGCTTCCAGCGGGCGCGGGTCGATCCAGCCGGAAAGGGCGAAATCCGCGTCGAGGAAGCCGTGGGTGAAGAGGAACTTCTTCTGCTGCTCGAACAGGGAGAGCCGTTCCGCGTCGAGCGTGGGATGCAGTCCTTCGTGCAGGCGGGCATAGGCCTGGTCGACCGCCCCGGCGCTGCCTTCCGTCTCATAGGCCAGGATGTCGCGCAGCCGGTCAGGCTGCTCCGCCACCCAATCCGCCGCGCGCAGCGTCACGGCAAGGAAGCGGACCAGCAGATCGAAATGATCGTCGATCAGGCTCTGGTGGACCGTGATGGGGCGGGGGGTGCCATTATTCACGCGGAAACGCCGGTCCGGCAGGGCATCAAGGTCGATCGCGACGACAAGGCCATTTTCACGCGCCTGATCCAGTGCGGCGGCGCCCTTCACATAGATGGCATCGACCTTGCCCTCCACCAGCGCCTCGATCGGCCAGAGGCGGCCGACGCCGCTGCGCTGACCCTGCCCGCGCGGTTGCAGGTCGCGCCCGCTGCCGCCGATGTTGCGCAGCCGGTCGGGCGTTTCGATCAGGTCCACATCGTCCAAGGTCAGTCCGGCCGATGCCAGCGCGCCCTTATATCCCGCCAGCGACATGCCGCGCGCGATGCTGGTGCCGCGCACGTGGCTGGGGATGTCATTGTGACTCCAGCCGGGGAGCGCCAGCCGCTTGCCCTTGAGATCAGCGGCGGAACGGATGCCCGAGTCCGGCCGGGCGAGGATCAGCTGGCTTTCCTCGATCCAGGTCAGGCCGACCAGCCTGGTTGGTTCCCCCTGCGCCCGCGCGGCGATGGCCAGCATGTTGCCGCCCTCGCGTATCAGCGTCGGCAGGCGGTGGTCATAATGGTGGCGGCCAAGTTCGGACCCGGATTCCTGCAAGGTCTTGAGCGCGATGCCGTCCGCCTCGAAACTTTCGCTCAGCCAGCCCAGCTTGTAGGCGATGCCGGTGGCGGTGGGCACGGGGCAGCGGGTGAACCAGATCTCATCCGGCTTGCTGGCTGTTACAGGGGCGGGGTTGGCTGAAGTCGGCACGGCGCGCATCTCTCCATTTGGTTGCCCGGAGAAAATCGCAAGAGCCGTGCCAATCGCGGAAATGGCGGATATGCGCGGGTTTAGAGGGAGTGGCGCGCGATGGAGTGCGGCATATTGAGCAGCAGGGCTGTTGGTTTTTCAGCGTGGGCGGGCCGCTGTCATCGATCCTCCCTGCACCTGCGGTATGGGGAGGATCGGGGATTTAACGCCTAGATCAAATCCAGATTCTTCAGATGCGTGCGCACTACATTGCGGGTGATGCCCAGCGCCTCCGCCGTCTTGATCTGATTTTCACCGCATTGGCGGAAAGCTTCGGTCACCGTGAAGGCCACCAGCCGGTCGAGCAACTGGTCATGGCCGCCCTTCAGCAGCCGGGCGATGAAGGGCCGGACCGCTTCCTCCAGAGAAGCGGGGTCAGCAGCCGGTTCGCCCGGATCGCCAAGGTCGCTCAATCCCAGATCGGCAGGCAGGATGCGGCCATCCTCGCAGATCAGCGTGGCGCGATGGATCGCATTTTCCAGCTCGCGGATATTGCCGGGCCAGCCATGCTGGAACAACGCTTCCTCTGCCGCCGCGCTCAATTCCAGCCGGTTCGCGCCCGTGCGGGTCCCGTAGATTTCGAGGAAATGGCGGGCGAGCGGCAGGATGTCCGCGCGCCGTTCCCGCAACGGCAGCAGCGGAATGGCGACCACTTGCAGGCGGTAGAACAGGTCCGAACGGAAGCGCCCTTCGTTCACCGCCTGCTGCAATTCTACATTGGTCGCGGCGATCACGCGGACGTTGAGCGGCACCGCCTTGCGCGATCCCAGGCGCACGACTTCCCGCTCTTGCAGCACGCGAAGCAGCTTTACTTGCAGGGGCAGCGACAGGTCGCCAAGCTCGTCCAGAAAGAGCGTCCCGCCATTGGCGGCTTCGAACCAGCCAGGCCGCGCGACATTGGCGCCGGTGAAGGCGCCCTTTTCGTAACCGAACAGTTCCCCTTCGATCAGGGATTCGGAAAAGGCGCCGCAATTGACCGCGACGAAGGGCGTATGCGCCCGGTTGCTGAGGCTGTGCACATAGCGGGCGACCAGTTCCTTGCCCGTGCCGGTTTCCCCCATGATCAGCACATTGGCGTCGCTCGGCGCGATCCGCTCGATCAGCGGCAGCAGGGCGCGAGAACGGGGATCGTTGAATATCAGCGCGCGGGCGCGGGGGCCAACGGCATGATGCCGGTCGCTGTCATAGGCCAGCAAGGGACGGCCATCGCCATTGGTTGCCGATACCAGACCGACCTGCGCCCTGTCTTCGGCGCGGCTGTGCGAACCGTTGTTCATGCTTCCTCCATTGCCGGCGCACGGAGGATAGCAGCTAATTGTCTTCTGTTTTAGTAGAAAATGATCTTGCGGGCCTAGTTGAGCTTTCAACGCGCCAGTCAGAAGGATGCCGCAAGGGCCGATCTCCGTTCCAGCACGGTGCGAAGGGGATCGGCGCAGACCCACGCGCCGACGTCCACGGGCGCTTCCAGAAAGCCGTGCAGCCAGAGGAACTGCGCCTGAATCTTCAACATGCCGACACGCTCCTCCGACAGGTCGGGATGCAGCGCGCGGTGGAAATTGTTGCGATAGGCGGCTTCCACGCCATCCCGCCCGGAAAGCGTTTCCTGGGCGATGATGTCCTTGAGTTCGCCCGGATTGCCCGCCGCCCAATCGGCCGCGCGCAGGCTTTGTTCCAGGAAACATTCGACCAGTCCGGGATGATGGTCGATCATATGCTGGTGCACCACGATCGGCCGCGGCGTGCCGTTGTTCACGCGTGCGAGGCGGCTGGGATAGGCGTCCAGATCGATCCCGGTTTCGAGCCCCAGGCGCTGCGCCGCCTCCGCTCCCGCCGCGCCCTTCACATAAACCGCATCGACGCGGCCCGCCGCCAGCCATTCAAGGCCCAGCCACAGGCGGCGCATGCCCGCCACGCTGGCCTGCTCCACCGGCGGTGCGGGGACTTCGATCAACTGGACATCTTCCAGCGTCAGCCCGCCCAGCGCCAGCGCGCTTTTAATGCCGTGGAGCGCCATGCCGCGCGCGATGCTTTCGCCATGGGTCCGGCCATAGCCGGGCAGGGCGAAGCGCAATCCCTTCAGACCAGCGGGGTCCATGACGCCGACATCGGGGCGCACCATGATCGCCTGCCGCTCGTCGATCCAGGTAAGCCCGATCACGCGGGTCGGCGCGCCCAATGCGCGGGCGGCCAGCGCCTGGATATTGCCGCCTTCGCGGAACAGGTGCCGCGCCTGGTTTTCAGGATCGCTGGCGACCAGGTTCAAACCCAGCTCATGGACGCGCTTGACCGCGATCCCCTGCTGGCCGAAGGCTTCCGCCATCCAGCCCTTGGCGCAAGCGACGCCCGACGCGGCGGGCACCGGACATCGCGTCACCCAGACGCTGTCCAGGGCGGCCCGCTCCGCGACGCTGTTCACCATCCTCTTCCTCCATCTAGGGACTGCCGCTGCATAGCGCCAATCCCGGATCCAACATCAGGACAAATTGCGTCGCAAGGCTCATGCCAGCCGCAGAACAGACGCGGAGGCGCGGTTCCGGGCAGCGCTGCCGCTTCATTTCGCGCAGTCGGCCGCGCGCGTCTGCGGCAAAATCAGCAGCGTGACGCCCCATGCGCCGCATGGACCGCAGCAGGACCGCGCAAAGCCGGGTTGGCACACGACATGCAAGGGAAAGGCTCAACATGGTCGGCAATACGGAGCCTTTCATAGTGGCCTATCAGAACAGCGTGTCTTTCCTGTCCCAAGCCCGCGCATGGCTTGCCGCCGCGATGGCGCTGCTCGGATGCGCTTTGCTGACGGCGTGCGGGGGATCGGGCGAAGCGGCTGGCGGCGGCGAGGTCAAGACGGTCACCATCGCCTCCATCGCTTATCCCTATCAGGGCAAGCAGGTGTATAATGGCGTTAACGGCGTGGTGATCGAACAGGGCTGGCTGAAGGAGCAATTGGCCAAGAAGGGCGTCGATCTGGTCTTCACTCCCGTATCGACGGCGGTAGGCGGGCCGCTCATCAACGAAGGCTTTTCCGGCAAGCGGATCGACTTCGCTTCCTATGGCGACTTCCCCGCCGTGATCGCCGTTGCTGGCGGCGTGCCGCTGAAGATCGTCGCGCCAGTCGGGCAAGGCCAGGATGTTTACATCGTCGTGCGCAAGGGCCTTGCCGCCAGGAGCATCGCCGACCTCAAGGGCAAGCGGATCGCGCTGCATCGCGGGCGGCCATGGGAGTTGCCCTTTTCCAAGCTGGTCGACAGCAGCGGCCTTAAGCTGAGCGACTTCAAGATCGTCAACATCAACCCGTCCGCCACTCCGGCTGCATTGCAGTCGGGCAGCGTCGATGCGGCCGTGCTGCTGTCGGACGGACTGCTGGTCGAGCAGAAGGGTATCGGCCGGGTGATCTGGTCGACCAAGCAGGCCTCCGCCGACTGGAAGATGCGCGCGGAGCTGTTCGGCCGGGCCGATTTCGTCGATGCGCATCCCGATCTGACCCAATTGGTGGTGGAAGCCTTCGTTCGCGCCGCCGCCTGGGCGTCGGATGAGGCGAACAAGGCCGAAGTGATCCGCCGGGCGGCGCGCGGCGCTTTGCCAGAGGACATCGTGGCGAAGGATTATGCCGAGTCCGGCATTGCCTGGCGCGAGCGTTTCTCGCCCATATTCGGGCCGGCGGTGCGAGAGCATTACCGGTCGGTCGCCGATTATGCGCTGGAGCGGGGCCTGATCCGCAAGAAGGTCGATACCGGCGCTCTGCTGGACGAGCGCTTCGTCGACAAGGCGCTGAAGGACCTGAAACTGGAGCAGTTCTGGGCGCGCGAAGGCGGAGCGCGGAAATGATGGCGGGGCGGCATTTTCCTTCCGGGGCTTCCGTCCCGCGGCTGCGCAACCTGCCTGTTGGCGCTTTCGCCGCGCCGGTCCTGCTCCTTGGCGCATGGCAGCTTGCCTGCCTGACCGGACTGTTTCCGCAGCAGGTGCTGGTGCCCCCCAGCGGCGTCGCCAAGGCGCTTGCCGATATGGCCGGGTCCGGGGAGTTGCAGCGGCATGTGGGAGACAGCCTGCACCGGCTGCTGGTGGGCTTCGCGATCGGCGCCGTGTCGGGCATGATCTTCGGCGCGGCGCTGGCGCTGTCGCGCCTGCTGGATGCCGCTCTGTCGCCCCTGTTCCTGACGCTTTGGCAAGTGCCCGTCATCGCCTTCGTGCCGCTGATGGTCATGTTCCTTGGCATTGACGAGCCTTTCAAGATCGCGGTGGTGGCGATCGCGGCTTTCTTCCCCATGGCGCTTGCGACGTTCGACGGCATCCGGGGCGTGCCGCGCAACTGGTTCGACGTGGCGAAAATCTACCGGCTCCGCCTGCATCAGCTGGTCCGCCGCATATTGCTGCCCGCGACGGTGCCCGCCGTGCTGACCGGCCTGCGCATTTCCCTGACGCGCGCCTGGGTCGTGCTGGTCGCGGCCGAACTGCTCGCGGCGGACAGCGGGATCGGCCAGATGATGGAGATGGGGCGGCAATTATTCCAGATCGATGTGGTGCTGGCGGGCGTGGTCGTCAGCGGCCTGATCGGCTTCCTGCTCGATCGCGGCGCGCGATGGGTCGAAAGCCGCGCCACGCGCTGGAGGGCGGCATGAAGCATCAACTGACCCGCTGGCCCGTCCGCCTCGGCATCGGCCTGATCGTGCCGCTGTTCCTCTTCCTCTGGTGGCAGTGGCAGGGGAGCGCCCATCCTTCGGCCTTCGCGCCCCCCGCCGCAGTGGCGTCGGCGCTGGCGGAACTGTTGCGCAACGGCGGACTGCTGCGCGATACGCTGGCGACGCTTGAGCGTGCCTTCACCGGCCTTGCCATAGGCGCGCCGCTGGGCGTGGCCGCCGGGATCGCCATGGGCATATGGAAGCCGGTCGACCGGCTGCTGGGGCCGCTGCTGCATGCGCTGCGGCAGGTGCCGATGATCGGCTGGCTGCCCCTCATCGGCCTGTGGTTCGGCGTGGGCGAGGGGACGGAACTGATCGTGGTCAGCATGTCCGCCTTCTTCCCCTCCATGCTCAACAGCCATGCCGGTGTCGCGCAGGTGGAGCGCCGCTATCTGGAAGTCGGCGGCATTTACCGCTTTTCGACGTTTCAGCGCATCCGCTTCATTCTGCTGCCCGCCGCCATGCCGCTGGTGATGACCGGCCTTACCCAGGCGCTGGCCTTTGCCTGGATTTCCACCATCGGCACGGAATTGCTGACGGGCGCGGGTGCGGGCCTGGGCGTCGCCATGCAGGCCGCGCAGGTTCAGCAGCGGCTCGACATCATGCTGGTGGTGATCAGCGTCACCGCCATCCTCGGCTTCATCATCAACCAGCTGTTCCGCAGCCTGCGCCAGTCCCTGCTGCGCTGGCAACCAGCCCAATCATGACACGGAGTAACGGCATGAGCCTTCACCCCCAAGCCCGAAACGAGCATGCACCCGCGAGCATCAGCCGGGGCGCGCTGACGGTTGGCGGGCTGCACAAGAGTTTCGATATCGGCGGCGCGCCGCGCAAGATACTCGACAACATCAATCTGGATGTCCGTCCGGGCGAGTTCGTCAGCATCGTCGGCGCGTCGGGCTGCGGCAAATCGACCTTGCTGCGGCTGATCGCCGGGCTCGACACCGATTATAGCGGCGAGTTGCGGCTGGATGGGGAGCGGATCGCCACGACCAGCCTGGACCGGGGCATCGTGTTCCAGGATCATCGCCTGTTCCCGTGGATGACGCTGGAGCAGAATGTCGAACTCGCCCTGCTCAACACCGGCACGCCCAAGGCGCGCCGCGCGCAGATCGCCGCCGATCACATTGCGCTGGTAAACCTCAAGGGGTTCGAGAAGGCCTATCCCCACCAGCTTTCCGGCGGCATGGCTCAGCGCGCCGCCATCGCCCGCGCGCTGGTGACGGAACCCAAGCTGCTGTTGCTGGACGAGCCGCTGGGCGCGCTCGATGCGCTCACCCGTGTTCACGTCCAGAATGAATTGCAGCGGATATGGATGGCGCAGCGATCGACGATGGTTATGGTGACGCATGATGTGGAGGAAGCGCTGTATCTGGGCGACCGCGTGATCGTGATGTCGCCCAATCCCGGCCGCATCCGCCGGATAGTGGAAGTCGATCTTCCCCATCCGCGCGACCGGCGCGCGCCGTTGCTTCACCGGTTGAAGGATGAGATCCTGGCCGAACTCACATCCGGCGCGGATGCAGCAGAAAGCGCCGGCAACCTTGTCCATTTGCCCAGCAGAGAGGCCCGCTGATGAGCCGTATAGCCGATTTCCCCATCGATCCCCTCTTCACCAACCGCTGGTCGCCGCGCAGCTTCACCGGCGAAGCCGTGCCCGACGCCGTTCTCCACACCGCTTTCGAGGCTGCGCGCTGGGCGCCGTCCGCAATGAACGCGCAGCCGTGGCGGTTTCTGGTCGCCCGGCCGGGAGAGGAACTGTGGGAAACCTATGTCGGCCTGCTGGTGCCGCGCAACCAGCTATGGGCGGCCAAGGCGTCGGCGCTGATCATCATTCTGTCGGCAAGGGATCTGGATTATCGCGGCGAGCGCGCGCCGAACCCCTCCCACAGTTTCGACGCGGGCGCGGCCTGGGCCAATTTCGCGCATCAGGCGCTGCTGCTGGGCTGGCATACGCATGGCATTGGCGGCTTCGACAAGGGCGCCGCGCGCGAGCGGCTGAACATCCCCGAGGATTTCGCGGTCGAAGCGATCATCGCGCTGGGGCGCAGGGGCGATCTTGAAGGGCTGGACCCGCAGTTCCACGGCGCAGAAACGCCGAACGGCCGCCGTCCGCTCAGCGAAAGCGTGTTTGCCGGGACGCTCGATAACCCGGCCTTCCCGCAGGAAAGGGATGCGGCATGACGCTCTCTGTCCATTGGCGGCTCGATCCTGCCGCCGAACCGCGAAGGTCCGAACCGGGCGCGTGGCAACGCCTGCCCGCGCTGGCGCGTGACCGCCGCGTCAGCACACAGAACCGCTTCGATTATTTTCTGCAAGTGGCGCAAGCGGCGGCGCAGACCGCCTTTGACGGGCTGTTCGTGCGTCACAGGATCGAGGCCGACGAAAGCCGCATCATCGCCGCCATCATCGCGCGCGCGGTGCCGCACATTCATGTCGTGCCGGAATTTCCCGCTTCGGTGGGATCGGCCGTCTATGCGGCCAAGCAGGCCACGACTTTCCAGCGCGCGGCCCATGATCGCCTCGGCTGGGCCATCGCGCCCGATGCGGAGCCGGCGGGCCGTGAGGCGCAGGCGGACTTCGTCAGCGACGGCGATCTCGCGCAGAGGCTGGACGAGTTTCTGACGGTCGCGCGCGGCGTGCACCGGGAACGGCCCTTCAGCTTCAAGGGCAGCTATTTCGAGGTTGAGAATGGCGGCTTCGATGCGCCGCTCAACCGCGCATCCTTCCCGCGCGTCTATTTGCAGGGCAGCGGCGATGCGGCGCTGGCGCTTTCGGGCCGCCATGCGGATATGCATCTCTTCGCCCCCGCCAGCACAGAGGCGCTGGCGAAGGACATCGCCCGGCTCAACGCACTGGCGGACGGCCGGAGCGTCGCCGCTGGTCTTATCCAGCCGCTGCTGGTGCGGGACGAGAGACAGACCGCGGAGCGTGACGCGCGGGACCGCCCGCTTGCGCCGGGGACGCTGGTCGCCAGCTATGACGAGGCCGCTGAGATTCTTGCCGGTTTCGCGGCCATCGGAATCACCGAACTGGTGCTGGAAGCTACGCCCACGCTGGAGGAAGCCTACCGCATCGGCCAGCATCTTCTGCCTCGCCTGCGCGCGCTGACCAGCGCCGCGCGGCAGGCCGCCTGAGGAGACAGTCCATGTCCATCGACTTTTACTGGCGGTTGCCGACCCATGGCTGCCACAACAGCATCCAGACCAGCGGTTATGAGCGGGGCGACTGGTCGCCGCTGCGGCCCGGCAACATCGCGCCGGGCCGGGACCGCGACGGAGAAGTTGATGGCTTCACCTATATCGATCATCTGGCGGCCATCGCCCAGGCGGCGGAAGCTGTGGGCTTTCAGGGCGGGCTGATCCCGTCCTTTCCCAACACCGACGATCCCTGGGTGATCTCCTCCCTGCTCGCGCGCGAGACCAAGAGTTTCCGTTTCATGATCGCGTTCCAGCCGGGCTTCGGCAATCCGGTTCATACCGCGCGCATGGCCGCCAGCCTTCAACGCGCGACGGGCGGGAGGCTGTTGTTCAACATCATCACCGGCGGGGGTGGTCCGGCGCAGCTCTGGTGGGGCGACAGCTTCGCCCATGACGACCGCTATGGGCGGACGAGCGAATTTCTGGACATCTTCAAGGGCGTCTGGAACGCTTCGGACTTCTCCTATGATGGAGCCTTCTACCAGTTGCGATCGGGCGGCCTCGCGCCAGCGTTGCGGGGGGAGGAGTTCCCCGAAATCTGGTTCTCCGGCTCGTCCGACGCCGCGCTCCAGACCGCTGCGCGTCATGCGGATTATTATCTGTCCTGGCTGGAGCCGTTCGACCAGCTGGGCGAGAAGTTCGCGCGCGTCAAGGAACGCACGGCGGCTTTGGGCGGCGAGCAGAAATGCGCGGTCCGCGTCGACCTGGTCGCCCGCGCCACCGAGGAAGAAGCCTGGGCCGATATCGAAAAGGGCTTTTCCAATGTCAGCGAGGAGGCGCGCCAGCGCTGGGGCGGGCAGGGGAGCGATTCCGTGGGCGCGGCGCGTCAGGCCGCGCTCCGCCCTGCCGACGCGCGCCGTTATGACGACCTGATCGTCGCGCCCAATTTGTGGGGCGGCTTCAGCCTGCTGCGCGGCGGGCCTGCGCTGGGCATCGTGGGCAGCTATGAACAATGCGCGGCGCGGCTGGATGACCTGATCGCGCGCGGTACGGATGCCTTCATCCTGGCTGGCACTCCGCATCTGGAGGAAGCCTATCGCGTCGGCGAAGAGGTGCTGCCGCTGCTTGGCCGTCAGGCTTCTGCATTGCCGGTTGCTGCTGAGTGAACTATTAAATTGATCGAACCGATTATTCTTGCCAGTTATCGCGTAACATATTGAAATATAATGGAAATAGGCGCTGGAGGGCTCCCGGCGCCTATTCTTTTTGCGTTGGGCCGGGGATCGCCCGGCCCCTTCCACGTCAGAAGCGGAAAAGCGCGGCCACGCCCAGCGTCTGGGGATCGGCCCAGGCGACGGTGTCGCCTGTCTGGCCAAAGGCCGGGTTCGACGGCTGCACGAAGTTGGCGCCCGGCAGCGAGTGGTTGAGGTAGCGCACATCGAACAGATTGTTGATGAAGCCGGTGACACTCAAATTCTCACTGGGCGTCGTATAGGTGACGCGCAGGTTGGTCAGCGTATAGGGCTTCTGCGTCAGATAATAGCGATTGTCCGCATCTTGCGGCGTCACGAAATAATATTGCCGCGACTGGTAGCGGGCATCGGCCGCCAGTTCGATCGAACCAAGATCGGCCAGCGCGAAACGATAGGAGCCACCGGCATTGAGCGTCACCTTGGGCGAGCGGACGAACTGCGCGCCTGCCAGGTTCGCGCCGCCGTTCAGCACCTGAAACTTCTGATATTCGGTGTCCAGCAAGCCAAGCGCCGCGTTGAACTTCAGTCCCTGAGCGGGGGCCAGCGTCAGTTCGAACTCGGCGCCATCGACCTTGGCCTTTTCCGCATTCTGGAGGTAGGACACGGTCGCTCCGCCCACGGCGCCCGGATTGGGGCCGACGACATTCACCTGCACGTCCTTGTAATCATAATGGAACGCCGTTGCGTTGAACGTCAACAACCCGTCGAGCCATGTCGATTTATAGCCGATCTCATAGGCGTCGAGCTTTTCGGGCCGTACGGCCGTTAGCGCGACGGGCAAGGTCGCGGCGGTATTGAAGCCGCCCGACTTCACGCCGTGGGAGAATTTCGCATAGATGAGGTTGTTGGAATCGATGTTCCACGATGGTGTCACATCATAGGTGAAGGCGTCCCACGTGCGTTTCAGGTCATTGCCGAAAGTGCCCGGACCGCCGATAGCGCCAGTGTAACTATTCCACCACTGTGCATAATTGCTCCACGAAGCGCCAGCAGACGCCCGCCTGTCGAAGTCCAGCGTCTTCGTCTCCCGCGTCCAGCGGCCGCCCAGCGTCAGCTTGATCGCGTCGGTGAAGCGGAAGGTGGTGCTGCCGAACACCGCGCCGCTTTCGGCCTTGTGCCGGTAGGCCGTTTCGCTGAAGGCTGGCGTGGGCGCCGTGGGCGTGATCGCCAGCGCTGGCACCGCCGTCTGCGGCAGGGTCGCGGAGAAGGCGTTGGAGCGGATCTTCTCGTTGAAATAAAATGCGCCGATGATCCAGCTCAGCCGGTCGTTGGCGTTGGAGGCGAGGCGCAGTTCCTGCGTCCACTGGCTGGTCCGCGCCGCCGAATAGCTGCGCGAGATTTCCAGCGGCGTATAGTCGCCATCGCCTGCGCCGCGCGTCTTGAACCGCTCATAGCCCGCGATCCAGGTCAGCGCAGCGCCGCCCAGATCCAGATCGACATGCAGCGAGCCGCCGAACTGCTTGTTGCGGCTATATTCTGGCGCGTTGATGCTGACGTCGTTGATATCGGTCGATGGCACATAGCCGTTGCGCACCACGCCGCTGGCGGCGTAGCTGGCAGTCGTCCAGTAAGTGCCGTCCGTGTCGTAATCGCGATAATGGACGCTCAGCAGCGCCTGAAGATTATCCGTGGGTTTCGCGAGCAGCTGGCCACGGATCACATTGTCCTTGATCTCGTTCGACTTGCCGCCAGTGTAGAGATTGTCGAAGCGGCCGCCGCGATCGTCGAAGCGGAAGGACAGGCGGGCCGCCAGCTTGTCATCGATGATTGTCGTGCCGATGCCGCCTTCAGCGATCTTGTTGTCGTAACTGCCATATTCCAGCTTCACATAGCTGTCGTCCTGGCCGTTCAGCGAGGGACGCTTGGAAATGACGTTGATCGCGCCGCCGGTCGTGTTCTTGCCCCACAGCGTCCCTTGCGGACCGCGAAGGACTTCCACCCGCTCCAGGTCGAACAGCGGCAGGCCGGTGGCGCTGGAGTTGCTGATATAGACATCGTCGAGGTAGAAGCCGACCGGACTGGCAAGGTCGAGCTGCTGCTGGCCCGCGCCGACGCCGCGAATCCACCAGCGCGGGCGGCCATGCTGCTGCGTGCCCGCCGACGCGTTGGGCACATAGTTCAGCACTTCGTTCGCCGACCGGCCAAGGCCGCCCACGGTGAACAGGTCCTTGTCGAAAGCGGTGATGGCGACCGGCACATCCTGCAACCGTTCCTCGCGGCGCTGCGCGGTGACGACGATCCCGGAGCCGGAATCTGCTTCGGCAGTATCAGCCGCATCGGCGGGGATGGCGCTGTCCGCCGCAGCGGCGGCTTCGCTGGCGAGCGCGGCGGGCGCATGGCCAGCCGCGAGCAGGGCAAGGATGCTGGCCCCAAGGATAGGGTGCGTTCGCGACGAATGGGTCTTTCTGGACAAGGAGGTTCCCCCTGATGTTGAAACTTGTCCGCGTTGTGCGGATCGGACGGGGGAGCCGTCGCAAAGGCTGTGCCATTTTGCTAAATGGCTGATTTCACGGCGGGTTCTATGCGGTCCTGCCAGGCGGCTGTTTGAAATTGCACAGCGCTGATGATCGTTGCTGCTCCGTCAGCAGCAGGTGGATGGCGGGGTGGGGGGCCTACAGACCTTCCGCCGCGACCCAGTGGGCGCCGGTGATCTCACGGGCGAGGGCCCAGACCTGCCGCCGGATATCGGGGACGGCGACGATTTCCCAATGCGCGCCCCGGGTCATGGGGCCGACGACGAACAGTCGCTGCTGCGCCGCGCCGTCCCTGCTGATCGCGCGGCACTGGCGATCGACATCGATGCCGATGGCCAGCGGATCGGGACGGATGTCGCCCCGTCCGGCGAGACGCCGCAACAGCGGGTCGTCGGTGCGGCGCAGGTCGCCGAGCGGGCCGGTGCAGTTGATGACCTTCGCAGCATGGATCGTTTCGGCCGCCGACTGGTCGCGTCGGCGCAACTGGACATGCAGCGCCGCAGCTTCGGGCGTGACCTTCACCACCTTTCCGGCGCGGATCTGGAGGCGGCCCTCCGCTTGCAGCCGGGCGAGCCGTTCCGCCACCTGCGGCGCGACGCGGTGCCGGTGCACGTCCCAATAAGGGCGCAGATGGCGCAGGAAGCGGCTTCGTTCCTGGGGACTTGCCGCGCGCCACATATCCTGAATGAAGGGCCGCAATTCATCGACGGCATTGCGCCAGCCGGTTTCCGCGCTGCGGCTTCTGACAGTCTTCACCAGTTGGGACAGGCTGCCTTTCGGCCGTTCCCGGCGCGCATCATGGGGCGCGGGCGGCCGGTGGTCGTGGGGCGACAACCCCCGCCGCGACAGCGCGATGATCCGGCCGCGAAACCCGGCGCTGTCAAGGCTGAGCGCGCAATCGACCGCCGTCAGTCCGCTGCCCAGCAGCAGCAGTTCGTCATTCGGCCGCAGCCCCTCCGCAATGTCCGCAGCCCAGGGATCATTGACATAGGCGGCGCTGTGCAGGCCGGTGAAGGCGGGCAGGTCATGCGGCGGCAGATTGCCCGGCGCCAGCGCGGCGATGGCGGCATTCACATGCTCGCCGGAGCGTAGCAGGACGCGGACCCCTTCGCCGGTCCGAAGCAGGTCGACGGCATCGCCGGTCAATGTCGTCAATCTGCCTTGCGCCGCGCCGCTCACCTCTTCCAGCAAGGCGCAGAGATAGGCGCCATAGTCACGGCGGGTGGCGAAGCTGCTTTCACGGCCCAGTCCTTCGCGTTCCAGCCAATCCACGAAATGGCGCGGTTGATCAGGCAGTGCGCTCATATTGGCGGCGCGGACATTGAGGATATGCCCCTCCTGCGCCGCTCCATAGGCAAGGCCGCGCCCCAGCCGGTCCGCCTGCCGCTCGATGATCGTGACCTTGAGCGATCCATAGCGCAGCAGGTTGATGCCGAGCAGGGTCCCGCTGAACCCTCCTCCGATGATGACTGCGTGATCGACCTTCAGCATGGCGCAGGGCTTCGCCCAGATCGCGCCGTCAGGTCAAATGTTGTTTGGGAAGGACTTGGCGAATCAGGGGATGGGCGGCGTGCGCCGTTCGTGGCAGCCCACGGCTCAGCGGGTCTATGCCTGCGCCCCGCTGCTGCCTATACGGATCACTTGCGAACCGGATTGCAGAGGAGCGGATGTGACCGAAGGTTCAGTTGAAGGCGCGCGCAAGGCGCGTTCGCCCGGCATCAAGCTCCTGTTCGCGGCCCTGGTCGCGCTGGCGCTGATCGTGCCCCTGATGCTGGTCTATGCGCTTGTCTGGGACCGGCAGAACCAGTCGCGGACCGCGCAGGATGCCATCAATGCGGGGTGGGGCGGGCCGCAGATCATCGCTGGCCCGGTGATCGTCGTTCCCTTTCGCACCACGCAGCAGCAATCGGAACAGGTCAACGGGCAGACCGTGTCCCGCGCGGTCGAGGTCGAAAAGCTGCTCTACATCTCGCCGGTCGAAAATATCGTCACCACCACCGTCAGGCCGGAGGAGCGGCGCAAATCCATCTATCGCAGCGTGTTGTATGATGCGCGGGTGAAGGGGACCGCGCGCTTTGCCTTGCCGCAGGACCTGCCGCGCTTCGGCATCTCCGCCGACCGGTTGCTGTGGGAGCGCGCGGAACTGCGCATGGGCGCTTCGGACGCGCGCGGGCTGACCAATGGCGGTTCCCTGTCCGCCGGGGGCAAGGCGCTGGCGGTGCAGCCGGGCAAGGGGCCGGGATCGACAGGCGGTCAGGGCTTCTTCGCCTTCCTCCCCTGGACGGGCGAGGGGCAGTTGAGCGTCGCCTATGATTTCGGCCTGCGCGGCAGCCGGTCATTGAGCCTTGTGCCGCGCGGGGGCACAACCCGGTGGGACGTGTCGTCAAGCTGGCCGAGCCCAAGTTTCGGCGGTGCCTTCCTGCCGGAAAAGCGCGACATTTCGGACAAGGGGTTCGCGGCGCATTATGCGATCGACAAGCTGGCGCTGGGCCAGCCGCCCGTGGCGATGGAGGATCTGGGCCCGCCGCTTCTGGATGATCCGGTCAGCCTGTCCGCGACGGCCGCGCGGCCTGCGGAAGCCATCGGCGGCAGTTCGCAGGCCGTCACCGTCGGGCTGGTCGAGCCGGTCAACCTTTATTCCAAGGTGGACCGGTCAGTGAAATATGGCTTCCTGTTCATCGGCTTCACCTTTCTGGCGTTCCTGCTGTTCGACATCGTCGGCGGCGCGCGTGTCGCGGCGGCGGAATATCTGCTGACCGGCGCGGCGCTGGTGCTGTTCTTCGTGCTGCTGCTCGCCTTCGCCGAACTGATCGGGTTCACCGCCGCCTATATCGCGGGCGCGGGCACGATCATCGCCCTGCTTTCCGCCTATAGCGCCGCAGTTCTGAAAAGCTGGAAACGCGGCCAGTTCATAGGGGCGTTGCTGACCGGCCTTTACGCATTGCTATTCGTGCTCCTCAATCTGGAGGCATGGTCGCTGCTCATCGGATCGGTCCTGCTGCTGATCGCGCTTGCAAGCGTGATGTATGCGACGCGCAATGTGGATTGGAGCAATGTCGGGCAAGGGAAGCCGTTGTGAAACCCAGCTTTCGCGGATGTTAAGGAAATCTTGGTTTGCGCCAAAAACTCTACTTGATATGTAGAGAATGCCTTTGCGGTGTGCGTGGCTTGGCACCGGATGATGACATTGGCAGGCCCGCGGCTTTTGAAGGGATGCAGCTTGCTCCGCGTGACCAACGGCTAAAGCGCACGAGCCAGGGCGGCTACGCCAGGATCGTGTTCCCCCACCATGTTGGGAGTGAAGCGATGCGCGAATTTTCAATGCAGGCCTGAGTCCCCGCTTTCCGGGGCCGTGACCCAAATGGCGGCCGGGCGCGTGTGCGATCCTGTCTGCCCCTCTCCATCCTTTCATGCCTGCGCCTGAGCGCGGGAGAAGGAGGCATCATGCCTGAACGAACCCTTGGCGGCCGCAATCCCGGCCCATCCCGTTACCCCGTCTCCCTGCTCCAGGCTGCTGCGGCGCTTTATGGCGCCGCCGCGCTGGAGGGGATTGCCCGTCCTGACGCCAATGCGGGACCGGCATTCAAACCACGCAAGACGTCGAGAGGGTAGATTGTTGGCCGCGGCCGGCTTCCTTGCCCTCCGAGCGTGGTTTTGGCGATTTCATCACAAGCCAGCCTGTGGCGGCCGTAAACGGATGTTGATTGCAAAGTCCGGTGAAGCCGCCATAAGCTCCGGCAATGGACGACACGACAAAGGCCATCATCCTGAGCGTGATAGAGCGCGCTCCCCAATGGCTCCGCCATGACCTTGATTCCAAGGATCAAGCGGTTCGCAGCCGGGCCGAGGAAACGCTGGCGGCGATGGTCGCTGATGGGCTGGCCCATGGCGGAAAGCAGGCCGGGAAGGATTGAGGGCATCCGGCCAGGGCGCGATGCCCTATGCTCGGGACATATCCCGCATCGCCTGCCCGGCCTGATGTCCGTTTCGAGCGGGTGACCGGATCAGGGCTGGCCGGGAATGCCGGTGATGCGAATGCCCGCGCCGTTCGCGACCTTGTAGCGCTTGTTGATGGCGATGAGGACCGATGTGAGGGCTTCCGCCGCTGCTGAATTGGCGAGCGGCCCGGCATGCCATGCGGTGATGCCGATGTCCTTTGCCAGTTGGCACACCGTTTCGCGCGCGTCGACATCGTCGCCCGCGACCAGCACGTCGCAATTGACGGGCTCGTCCAGGGTGGAGAGTTGATGCGCGGCGACATTCTGGAAGGCGGATACGACGCGAACGCCTTCGCCCAGTTCGCGTTGCAGCGCCTCGACCGCCGATCCGCCTTCGGGAAGCTGCACGCGCGCGACCTTGGGCGGCATGAGCGGGACGGTGACGTCGATCAGTATCTTGCCCTCGATTTCGGAACGCACCTCGCGCGCCAGCGCCCGTTGCGCGGCGTAGGGCACGGCGATCACGACGATCTCGCCAGCGGCCGCCGCCTCGGCATTGCTGGCGCCGGTCACGTCGCCGCCTGATGCGCGCGCAAGCTCGCTTGCGGCTTCGGCGGCGC
>NZ_ATHO01000148.1 GCF_000445065.1 Sphingobium quisquiliarum P25
GCGCGGCGTCGCGGGAGCCGATCACGACCCTGTACCCCGCCCGCGCCCAGCGCGCGGCGAGGCCCGCGCCCTCATGCCCGGTGCCGCCCAGAACCGCGATGCTTGGCTTTGCTTGCGTCATGCTCGTTCGATTACCTCCAAGATTTTGTGCTGCCGCCGCCGTGGCGGCGTCTGTTCTGCGGCGGCGAGCGGCGCTGCGTTCCGCCCGGCCGCCATGCGTTCGGCCGGAACCGCGCGGTAGAGCGTGTCCCGCTGGCGAGGCGTGCGCCCGGCGGCCCGGATCACGCGCTCCATGACATTGGGCGGCCATTCCTGACCGTGCGCCGCGCCAGCCGCGCGCGAAATGCTCTCGTCCATCAGCGTGCCGCCCAGATCGTTGACCCCGGCCGCCAGAACGGCGCGCACGCCTGCTTCGCCCATCTTCACCCAGGACGCCTGGATGTTGGGGATCAGCGGATGCAGAACCAGCCGGGCAGCCGCATGCATCAGCACCGCCTCACGGAAAGTCGGTCCGGGCCGCGCGCGGCCTTTCAGATAGATGGGCGCTTCCATGGCGACGAAGGGCAGGGGCACGAATTCGGTGAAGCCGCCGGTGCGCGCCTGCAAGGCACGGATAGCAAGCAGGTGGCGCGCCTGATGCTCCGCCCGCTCGATATGGCCATACATGATCGTCGCGGTCGTGCGCAGGCCAGCCTCATGCGCAGCTTCGATCGTTTCCAGCCACTCGCCCGCTGTCAGTTTTTCGGGGCACAGGCTGTCCCGCACATCGTCGCACAATATCTCGGCGGCGGTGCCGGGCAGGCTGCCCAGCCCGGCGTCGCGCAGCATCGCGAGGAAGGCGGGCACGCTCACCCCCAATGAGGCCGCGCCGTGGCGCACCTCCAGCGGAGAGAAGGCGTGGACGTGAATATCGGGGGCGCCCGCCTTCGCCGCCGCCAGCAGATCTAGATAGGTCTGCCCGGTATAGCGCGGATGGATGCCGCCCTGCATGCACACTTCGGTAGCGCCGCGCGCCCATGCCTCCGCCGTGCGGCGCGTGACCTCGGCCAAGTCGAGATCATAGGTCGGGCCGCGCAGTTCGGCCGCCGTCTTGCCCTTCGAAAAGGCGCAGAAGGCGCATTTGTGGAAACAGATGTTGGTATAGTTGATGTTGCGGTTGACCGCGAAGCTGACCGTATCGCCGGCCGTCTCCGCCCGCAGAGTGTCAGCGGCCGCGCAGACCGCGCCCACATCTTCGCCGCGCGCGGCCAGCAGGGCCGTCACCATGGCTTCTTCGGGCGGTTCCCCATGGCTTAGCGCCGTCAGCGCCTCGGCAACGCGCGGGTCGCGGGGTTGGCGAGCGCTGGTGAGATGCAGGGCGGGGGCAGGCATGGCAGTGCCTACGCGCCACCCGTCGACGCGCGGCAGGCCGTGCGTGTCGATCGCTTCGCGCAGGCGGCCATGCAGTCCGGGCGCCTGCCAGCGGTCGAGGTCGAGCAGATAGGGTGGATGCGCCGCCAGCCGCTCGGCAAGGATGCCGCCATGCGCCTGCGTCTCGTCATGCAGACGGGTGAGGGCAGGCCAGGGCGCTTCGGGATTGACATGATCGGGCGTCACCGGCGACACGCCGCCCCAATCGTTAATGCCCGCCGCGATCAGCGCGCCAAAGCCGCTGCCCGCAAGATTGGGCGGCGCCTGGATCGTCATTTCCGCGCCGAAGGCAAGCCTTGCCACCGCGATCGTCCAGAGCAGTTCGTCACGGTCCGGCTCCTGCGCGAAGGCCATGCGGGTGTCCGCCTTCGCGCGGAAATTCTGGACGATGATTTCCTGGAGATGGCCATGCTGCCGGTGCAGGCCGCGCAGCGCCAGCAGCGCGTCGATCCGTTCCGCGCGGGTTTCGCCCAGGCCGATCAATATGCCGCTGGTGAAGGGCACGCGCGCTTCCCCCGCCAGCCGGATCGTTTCCAGCCGCGCTGCGGGCATCTTGTCGGGGGAACCGAAATGCGGGCCGCCCCGCGCGGTAAGGCTGTCCGCCGTCCCTTCAAGCATCAGCCCTTGCGAGATGCTGACGTCGCGCAGTGCGGCGATGTCCGCTGCCGTCATCACGCCGGGATTGGCGTGGGGGAAAAGACTGGTCTCCGCCAGCACGAGGCGGCACATCGCGGCGAGATAGTCGATGGTGCTGGCATGGCCCAGCCGCGCCAGTTCTTCGCGCGCCGCCCGGTAGCGCAGTTCGGGCTTGTCGCCCAGCGTGAACAGCGCCTCCCGGCACCCCGCCGCCTCGCCCGCGCGGGCGATCGCCAGCACATCATCCGGGGTCAGGTAGCAATTTTCCCCCGGACGCGGCGGCCGTGCGAAGGTGCAATAGGAACATACGTCCCGGCACAGGCGCGTGAGGGGGATGAACACCTTGCGCGAATAGGTGACGAGCGCGCCGAACCCTTCATCGCGCACCGCCGCCGCGCGCGCCATCAGCATGTCGAGCGGCTCGCGCGCGGCCATGCGCCGCAGTTCCGCTTCGCTGGGGAGGGGCGTGCTCATGGGCCTTGCGCTCAGAGCTTCGCGATCACCTCGTCGGCGAAGCGCCTGAGATCGTCGATCTTGCCGGACAGGGGCTGCGTGTCCTCCTCCACCGCATAGAGGTTCCGGAACGCGACCGGCATGTCGGTGACGCCCAGATCCTCATGACGTTTCACCGCATCGGCATCGATCTTGCCCATCGCCGTCGCGAACAGGCGGAACGGCTTGTCCAGCGTTCCCGCTTCGGCGCGATAGCCGTTGATCTTGGCGACCATGCCCGCCAGCTCGTCGGTGCCGCCGTCGCCGCCCGCATACATGAACCCGTCATTCTGCGCCGCGCGCCTCAGCGCCGCGTCGGAAAAGCCGCCGATCAGGATCGGCAGTGGCTTGCCGGGGACGGGATTGATCTTGACCGGGGGCAGATCGTAAAATTCGCCGTGAAATTCGAAATAGCCGCCCGCGCACAGGCCCCTGACGATGGCGATGCATTCGTCGAAGCGCTTGCCCCGCTTGGCATAAGGAACGCCCATGGCGGCGTAATCCTCTGGCCAGACGGACAGGCCGACGCCCAGATTGAAACGGTCGCCGGTCAGCGCGGCGATGGACGAGGCGAGCTTGGCCGAATAGAGCGGCGGACGGACGGGCAGCTTCACGACATTGGTCGTCATTTCCAGCGTCTTCGTGGCGACGCCGATCGCGGTCGCCAGGATGAAGCTTTCGATGAAGGGCTTGTTCTCCAGAAATTCGCGGCCGCCATCGTCGGTATAGCTGTAGCTGGTATCGGACGCCTGCGGATAGATGAGGCTGTCGGGGATGGTGAAACCGGCATAGCCGTTCGCCTCGGCCGCCTGCGCCAGGGGAATATAATTGGCGATGGGGGTCATGCTTTCTGCATAGTGAAATCGCATCCTGCTCTCCCGTTTTTTGGCGCGATGGGGGTGGCCCCGCGGCAGGTGATTCTGCTGCCGGAAGCGGTTTCTATCCGCATTTGCGGGTTAGCGCCAGCCGATTCACGCCTGTTTGCGTAGAAACAGGCGTGAATCTTTCGCTGCGCTGTGGAAGGCCGCTACAGCGGCTTGCTCACCATTCCATGGTCGGCGTGACGAGCAGGTCCTTCACCGCCTGGGGCGCATGGGTCCAGGGTTCGTCGAAGCCGATCGCAACGGAGCTGTAGCCCAGCAGCTGCCGCAGCGTCGTGGACGATCCTTTCAGGACCTGCGGATCGGTGGTCATCGGGAAATTGATCATCGGCTTCCACCAGGGCGGACAATAGCCGACGATGACGCCCGCGCGCTCCAGACCGGCCGACACATTCGCGCCCGTGCCATGGAGCAGCATGTCGGTATAGATCAGCACCGATCCGGCGGGCGCTTCGGCAGGCACGGATTCATATTGCACGGTCCAGGACTGCGGCTCCGTATCGCGATGGCTGCCGGGCACCATGCGGGTGGCGCCATTTTCCTCGACGAAATCGTCGAGGCACCAGATGAAGCGGGTCTGGGCGGCCCCGGCGCTGAGCGGCACATTGCCGCCACGATCGCGATGGATGGCCTGCTGCGCGCTGCCCGGACGCGTGACGTTCGCGCCATAGCTGTGGATCAGATAGGATTCATTATGGGTCTGCGGCCCCAGCAATTCCCTCGTGATCTGCAAGGGCAGTTCATGTTCCAATATGTCGCGGAAGAAGGCATGGCGGTTGACCAGTTCAGCGCCCGACATGCGGCGGTTGAGGTCGTCGCTGTCGGTGTAGAAGCGGCGCACCCGTTCCTCGTCAATAGCTTCGTCGCGGGCGATTTCCGCCGCCAGAAAGTCGCGCATCTCGCGCGCCTTCGCCGCCGTGATCACCTCGGCCGCGATGGCATAGCCCGCCCGGTCCAGATCGGCGCGGATCTGCTGCATGTCCTTCGTCGGCTGGGGCAGCGGGCCGTCAAATTCCAGCGGCTTGACGGGACGCGGGTCCGCCATGCCCGTCTGACGCACCTGCTGCTTGATTGCGTTGCCTACCGCCATTGTCCGTCTCCATTTATGATTTGCGCCAGTTAACAGCCTCGACCGCATGTTAGCCGCGCGCCGCTTTATTGCAACGCCGGTTGTTGCAAAGCCGTGCGCGTTCGTCTAGCCGGGATGAGCGCTGGCGGTCAGGTCCGCCGCCTCGTCAATGTCGAACTGGAGGCCGGGGCGGACGATGGGAAGAAAGGGCAGCGAGTGCCGCTCTGCTTCCTGCCGATGGGCGGCGAAGCTGCCTTCGCCATAGTGGAAACGGAAGTCCGCCGCCGCGGGAAGGGGAAGGGAAAGGGCGTTGGTGCCAAGGCCCGCCCGGTCCGGCGCAGCGCCAAGGACGTCCGGGGGAAGGGCGGCGAGCGCCGCGACATCCTGCGCCGTGACCAGCGGCAGGTCGGCCGACAGCAGGACCAGCCGGTCGACGCGCTCAAGCAGCGCTACGCGCTTCGCCCCTTCAAGCGCGGGGTTGAGGCCAAGGCCTGCGTCGGCCAGCAGGGGAACCTCGCCGGGCAGGCCATGGCGCGACGGACCAAGGAGCAGCACCTTGCCGCCCGCCTCGCTTGCCGCCGCGAAGGTCCGCCGCAGCATCCCCGCCACCAGTTCGCGCCGTCCCGCCTCGTCCAGCACGGGCGCGAGCCGGGTCTTGCAGGCGGCGGGTTCCTTGATCGGGATGACGATCCAGCAGCTCATCGCCCGGCAGCGATCCGGTCCGCCAGCGCCAGCGCCGCGCGCGCGACCCGGACGCGATCATCCAGCGACTTCATCAGCGTGTCGGCGATGTCATAGGGGATCGCCAGCCCTTCGCCGCCATCGCGCTCATCCACCAGCAGCCCGTCGATGATGCCCGCATAATGGGCGGCGATCGCCTGATTATTTACCTCAAGCCCAAGTTCGCCCATCAATTTGGCGGTCGGGCCCTTGACCGCCTGCCCCCCGACGATCGGCGAGACGGCGACGACAGGCGCGGGCGCGGCGGCCAGCGCATCGCGGATGCCGGGCACCGCCAATATGGGATCGACGCTGAGCCACGGGTTGGACGGCGCGATCAGGATGGCGCGGGCTTCGGGATCGCCGATCGCATCGATCACGCCCGGCGCGGGGCGGGCCTGCTCCGCCCCTTCGAAGCGGATCGCGCGGACGGCGGGGGCGCAGCGCTGCTCGACGAAATAGCGCTGGAAGGGGAGTTCGCCGCCATCAGCCGCCACATGCGTCGCCACGCGATCGTCGCTCATCGGCAGGATGGAGAGGCCAAGGCCCCATGCGGCGGCGAAACGGGCGGTCACGGCGCTCAGCGTCTCGCCCTGCGCCAACCAATGCGTGCGCAGGACATGCAACGCCATGTCGCCGTCTCCCAGCAGGAACCAGTCCTCTCCCCCCAAAGACTTGAGCGCGTCCATGAAGGTCCATGTTTCGCCTTCGCGTCCCCAGCCCTGCGCCGCGTTGGCCTTGCCCGACAAGGTGTAGAGCAGCGTGTCGATGTCGGGGGAGATGGCGAGGCCCAGATGACGGAAATCATCGCCGGTGTTGACGATGGCGGTGATTTGGCGGGGCTGGGCGGCCTGCATCAGGCCCAGCACCAGCTTGGCTCCCCCCACGCCGCCGGTCAGGACGGTGACGCGGCCGCTCACCGGAACAGATCCTCTTCCAGCGGACGGACGAGGGCGCTGGCGCCGCTTTCGCCCGCCGGGACCGGCAGGCCGCGGATCAGGACGGCGGGCACGCCTTCGTCCCCTTCGCCCATGGCCAGCGTGGCGGCGGTGGCGACCTGATCCGCGAGCGCGATCTGCGTGACTTCCAGACGGCGGCCATCGCGGTCCTGCCCGCCCCTGCGATCGACCAGCGAAGGCAGGCCCGCCGCGCCGATGGCGACGCCCACGACCCCATGACGCCAGGGACGGCCGAAACTGTCCGAAATCACCACCGCCAGTTCGCCGCCCAGCGCGGAACGCAGCGCCAGCGCCGACGCGTCGGGGTCTTCGGGCAGCAGCAGCGCCTGCTCTCCGCCGCCCGCGCCGATATTCGACCGGTCGATGCCGCTGTTCGCCATCACATGCCCCAGCCGGTGGCGGGTGATCAGCACATTGGGCACGGCGCGCACCACCGCGCTGCTTTCGCGCAGGACCAGTTCGACAAGGCGCGGGTCCTTGCGCACGGTTGCGGCCAGTTCCACCGCCGCCGGGCCGGGCTCCACCGTCTCCAGATCGACAAGGCGGCCCTCCGCCTTCGACACGATCTTCTGCGTGACGATCAGCACGTCTCCGGCGGCGGGCGGCCACAGACCGGCGCTTTCAAGGGAGTGGCGCAGCAGGAGCGGCAAGTCGTCGGCGGCACGGATTTCCGGCAGATCGGACAGGGGATGAATTGCGATCATGGCCCGCTATAGATCGGCGGCGCGCCAGTGAATAGGGCGTTCGATCGGGGCTGCGCCATGGTGATCCTTCCTCCCGCGCATAGCCGGAATCGCAATTGCCGCTCCGGGCCTTCTGTGACATTTTCGGCCTGCATCATGACCTTGCCCAGGCATCAAAGACATCGGCCAAGCACCCCGGCGGCCAGCAGGTGGCATAGCCGGTTGTGGCGGGGGCTGAGGATAGAAACCGATCCCGAACGCCTGATTTCGACCGGCAGGCTGGTCGCCGCGCTGTTCGCCGCGCTGGCCATTTACCTGGACCCGACGCGGCCATCCGGTCTCCTGGGCGAGGCGCATGTCGTTCTGGGCGCCTATCTCGCCTTCGCGCTGTGGCTGAGGCTGGCGTCGCCGCGCTGGCCGCTGACGAGCGGGCTGCACGTCATCCACCATGGCGTGGACGTTCTGGCGCTGACGCTGCTGGTCTATTTCACCGGAGAACTGGCCAGCCCCTTCTTCCCCTTCCTGCCCTTCATATTGCTGGCGACGACCATGCGGTGGGGGATCAAGGGCGCGGTGCTGGGCGCGGTGGCGATGGAGATCATGCTGGTCGCGGTGGGATGGCAGGACCTTCAGGACGGGGAATCCGAGCTTAACGTGGTCATCATGCGGTCGGCCTATTTTCTGATCGCGGCGGCCATGCTGGGCTATTTCGGCGCAAGCCTGACGCGCAGCAGCCATCGTTTCGCGCAACTGGCGGCCTGGTCCTTCGCCCCGGCGTCGGCGGACAGGGAGGCATGGCTGCGCGACATGCTGGACCACGCATCGCGATTGCTGGGGGCGGAGCGCCTGCTGCTGCTGTGGCACGATCAGGATGGCGGGACGGTGGCGCTGCGGGAGCCGGACGGGCTGCGGCTGCGCGACATATCCGACCCCGCCTTCTGGCAGGCGCGGGCCGGGGGGCTGGCGCAGGACGACCTGTCCCGCAGGACGGAGATGTCCGAATTGCAGGCCATCGCCGCCGCCGCTGGCTGGGGCCTCCTTTCTCCCGCTCCGGCGGAAGTGCGGTCTGCCCCGTTCAACAGCAGCAGCAGCGCCGGGCGGCTGTTCGTCATCGACGCGCGCGACCTGCATGAGGACGCCAAGCATCTGACGAAGATCACGGCGGAACGGATCGGCCATGAACTGGAGCGGCTGGCGCTGGTGCAGGCCATTGCCGACAATGCGCGCGATCAGGAACGGGTGCGGCTGGCGCGCGACCTGCACGACAGCGTCCTCCAGGAACTGACCGCCGCATCGCTCAAGTTGAAGATGGTGGGGGCGGCGATACCGGAAAAGGCGCGCGACCCGCTGAACAGCGTCAGCCGCATGATGATCGAGCAGCAGCGGAAAATCCGCCTGTTCGTGGAGAATAGCCGCAATCTGGAAAGCGTGCCGCCGCAGATGCTGTCCTCATCCCTGGCAAGGAGCGTCAATGCGCTGTGCGACCAATGGGGTTGCGAGATCGCGCTGTCGGTCATGCCGCCCGACATGGAAGCGCCGGGGACGATTTCCGGCGAATTGACCCAGCTGCTGCGCGAGGCTACCGCCAACGCCGTCCGGCATGGCGGCGCGACCCGGCTGATGGTGGAGTTGCAGCGGCAGGAAAAAGGATTGAAGATGGTCATTGCCGACAATGGGTGCGGCATGACCGTGCCGGAAGCGGAAACGCCCAACTGGCCGCGTTCGCTGCATGAACGGATTCGCGACATGAACGGGAATTTGTCGATCGACCGCTATACGCCGGGACTGGCCATGACGATCGAGGTGCCGCTGTCGTGACCGTCCATTCCGTCTTCCTGATGGACGATCATCCGGTGGTCCTGCGCGGGCTGGCCGAACTGGTGGGGATGGAGGCGGATTTCCGCATCGCGGGAGCGACCACCGACGGGGCTGGCGCCTTCGCCATGATCGACCGGGTGAAGCCGGACATCGCCGTGCTCGACATCAACCTGCCCGATGTCAGCGGGCTGGCGCTGCTGCGGCGGCTGCGTGGCACCGGCCTGGCGGTGCGGCCGATATTCCTGACCGCCACCATCACCCCGGCGCAGGTTTCCGAGGCGGTCGCGAACGGCATATGGGGCATATTGCTCAAGGAATCCGCGCCTGACGCGCTGATCGATTGCCTGCGCAAGGTCGCAAAGGGCCAGCGCTGGCTGAGCGACGAGATAGCGCGCATGGCCGATCCCGTCTGGGACGAGGACATGGCGCCCGGCCTTTCGGCCCTGACGCCCAGGGAAATGGAGATTGCCGGTCATGCCTGCCGGGGGCTGTCCAACAAGCTGATCGCGCGCGAACTGGGCGCGAGCGAAGGCACGGTGAAGATCCACCTGCACAATATCTTCCAGAAGCTGCGGATCACCAACCGCACCGCTCTGGCCGCCATCTATTATGAGCGCGCGGCGGAGGTAAAAGGGGATGGCTCAAAGGGGTAGGCCCCCGTCCCATCCGGCGTATACAAATCCATGGATTCCGCGGCCGATTTCCGCCGCATAGACTGGCCCCGTCACAGCGAGAGAAGGGGGCCTGCCACCATGGCGACACAATATAAGAACGCTTATTCGACGGCATGGGACGAGCAGCCGGACCTGCTGACGCTGGACCAGGCGCTGGACATGGACATGGGGCGCGCCAACCGGCTCTATGCGGCGCATCTCAACCGCTATCTGCTTCAAATCTATGCGGTGCTGGGCCTTGACGGCCTGGACGTGCGCGCCGCCGAGGGGACGGTGCTGCATCTGGCGGACGGGCGGCAGGTGCTGGACTTTTCCACCGGGATGGGCGCGGCGGGCCTTGGCCACAATCACCCGCGCATCGTAGCGGCGGAGCGGCTGTGCCATGGCCGGCAGGTGCTGGACATCATCAAGCTGGCGCCGCACAAGCTGCAAGCGGCGCTCGCCTATAATCTGGCGCAGATACTGCCCGATCCGCTCGACACCAGCTTTTTCGCCACGTCCGGCGCGGAGGCGAACGAGGCGGCGATGAAGCTGGCCGAACGCATCCAGACGCCCAAGGGCAAGACCAAGTTCCTGTGCATGCGCGGCGCTTTCCACGGCAAGACGCATGGCGCGCTGGCGCTGACCACCGCCACCGATGTCCATACCGGATTCCTGCTGGGCGTGCCGAAGGAGAATGTCGTCTATGTGCCCTATGGCGACATCGACGCGCTGCGCCGCGCCATCGGGGCCGAGACGGGCGCGCAGGGCAACGGCATCATCGCCGCGATCATCGAGCCTATCCGGGGCACGGCCTGCGAAGTGCCGCCGCCCCATTATCTGGAGCAGTTCGCCGGCCTGTGCCGCGACAACGACATCCTGTCCATCTTCGACGAGGTGAAGGTGGGTTGCGGGCGCACGGGCCGCTTCTGCGCCTTCATGCATGAAGATACCGTGCCGGACATCGTCACCCTGGCAAAGACGCTGGGGGGCGGAAAGCGGGCGATCGGCGCGATGGTGACGTCGCGGGACCTGTTCGAACGCGCCTATGGCAACCGCAACGACTGCAACCTGCACAGCTCGACCTTCAGCGGCATCGGTGAAACCTGCGCCGTCGCGATCGAGACGCTGAACACGCTGCATGAAGACGGGCTGATCGACAATGCCCGGCTGATGGGCGATTATCTGGAGGCGCGGCTGGAGGCGCTGCACATCAAATATCCGCGCACGCTGCTGGAGGTGCGGGGACGCGGGCTGTTCCGCGCGGTTCGCTTCAACTTCGGCGAGGATCTGGCGGCGAAGCTGGTCGACATCTCCAGCAATCCGCTGTTCCTGACCTATCAAACCGTCCTGATCGGCGCGCTGGCGCGGCAATTGTTCGAACAGCACCGCGTGCTGGTGCATTTCCAGCCCGGCGCGCGCGACATGCTGCATTTCATGCCACCCTTCACCGTGACGCGGGAGGAGATCGATCAGCTTGTGGACGGGCTGGACAGCATCCTTGCGCGCGGCATCCCCGATTCCGTGCTGCGTTTCGTCGCGGGCAATGTGAAGCGCCTTGTTTCCGGCGGGCGGGGGAAGGGCTGATGTACCCGTACCAGCCCGGCGAAGCGGTTGCGCAGGCCAGATCCCGGCCGTGGCAGGACCAGCTCTGCGCCGTGGGCTTTCCGTTGCTGGCCACCATGCTGTTCATGCTGTCCACCCGCCATGGCATCGGCATCTGGCCCGACAGCGTGCGCTATATGAACCTGTCGCCCATGCCATGGGACGCGCCGCTCTATCCCGGGCTGCTCCAGATGGTGGCGGCGGCGGGCATGGATATTTCGGCGGCGGCGTGGGGCATCGGGCTGGTCCTGACCGCGCTCAACGCCTTCCTGACCTGGCATGTGCTGCGCGTGGCGAGCGGCCGGACCGTTCCCGCGGCCGTGGGCACGGCGCTGATCATTATCGCCCCGCAGAGCGTGGGACTTTACGGCCTCGCCATGTCGGAACCGCTGTTCATCACCATGATCCTGGCGACGCTCGCCGCCTTCATCCGCTATGTGGAGAGCGATGACAAAGGCTGGCTCTATGGCATCGGCATAGGCGTCGGGCTGGCGTCGCTGACGCGCTTCACCGGACCGGCGCTGGGCGCGGCCATGGCATTGTTCCTGCTGATCCAGCCGCGCCGCACCCTTGGCGAGCGGATCGCCAATGTGGCGCGCGTGGCGCTTCCTTCGATGCTGCTGTTCGCCGGTTGGGCGGTCGTCAGCGAACTGGCGGCCGGGCGTTCGACCGGACGCCCGCTCGAATGGCTGGGCAATATGACCGCCGGGGACTGGTGGCTGAGCTTCGAGGCGCTGACGGCGTGGATCGTTCCCGGCAATGTGCCCGGCCCGATCCGGGGCGCGCTGTTCCTGATCGCGCTGGGGGCGGGGCTTGCGCTTGTCGTCCGGCACGCGCGGCGCGCGCTGCGGGCGGCGGCCAAGGGACGGGCGGATGCGGGGCTGATCGCCCTGCCGCTCGCCTTCTTCTTCTTCACCTATCTGGCGTTCATGGTGCTGGCGACCGCGATCGAGGCCAATCTGCACCTCAACAGCCGCTATGCCTATCCGATCTACGGCACCAGCGTGATGGCGGTCACGATCGCGCT
>NZ_ATHO01000149.1:0-32500 GCF_000445065.1 Sphingobium quisquiliarum P25
TAGGAGAGCAAGGATGCAGGACGATCCTGTCGTTATCGCTGGCTATGCCCGCACCCCGATGGGGGGTTTCCAGGGCGCGCTTTCGGCGCTCAAGGCCACTGAACTCGGCACGGTGGCGGTCAAGGCCGCTGTCGAGCGCGCGGGCGTGCAGCCGGACGCTGTGGACCGCATCTATATGGGCTGCGTGCTTCCCGCCGGGCTTGGTCAGGCGCCCGCACGGCAGGCGGCGCTGGGCGCTGGCCTTCCCCGGTCGGTCGAAGCCACCACGGTCAACAAGATGTGCGGATCGGGCATGCAGGCGGCGATCATGGCGGCCGAAGCGATTGCCGCGGGCGGGGCCGGGATCATCGTCGCGGGCGGCATGGAAAGCATGACGAACGCGCCCAAGCCCTGCCCCGCCTGTCCGCTCTGGCACGCCAGGCGATGGAGAAATGCCGGTGAGCGGCGCGCCTGTCCTCGTCATGCCGGAAACAGCGTCAACCAGCCTCCTCGGCGATCTCGTCTAGCGCATGGATGTCGCCGCGTGCCCAGGCAGCGACCCGCGGATCGTTCAGGTCGAACTGAGGACAAAGATCAAAGAAGCTCTTGGCCGCAAGCGCTATTCGGCGCAGCCGGCGCGGCGTGTGCGTGGTCAGATCCGGGCGGCTGTGTTGAAGCGCGATATTGTCCCAGATCACCAGGTCGCCATCATGCCAGCGGTGTTCATAGACATTCTCCGGCGCATAGAGGGTCGAGAACAGCTCCTCCAGGAGGTTCTCGCCTTCCTCCTGCGGCAGTCCGCCGATCCTGGCGGTCTGCATCTGGCTTACATAGAGCACCGGCTCTCCAGTCTCCGGGTGCGGCAGGATCGCCGGACGGGTCTGCTGCGGGAAGAACGGGGGCAGCGTATAGGCAAGCTGACGATGCGATTGCACCGGCGAGATGAGCGCGACCGCGTCCATCTCCGCCACACGCGCGCGAAGCGCATTGGGGAGCAACGTCACCGCGCGGGTGGCGCTGGCGAAACGCGTGGCGCTCTGCCCTGGATTGACCTCCAGTGCGTAGAGCGAAAGCCCCTTGAAGGGTTCGGGGGTAAAGGAAAGGTCGCTGTGCCAGCAGAGCGGCCCCGCTCCAAGATTGCCGTCCGACGATATCTCCCGATACTCGCCCCTTGAACCCAGAACCGGCCCAATATGGGCGAGCAGCGCTGCATGCTGATCTTCGGTGATGGACTGGTTGCGGAAGAGAAGCAGCTTCTCCCTGTAGAAAAGGTCGCGAAGCGCCTCCCCCTCGCCCTCGCTCATTGGAACGGAAAGGTCACGCACCACCTCGACCCCGAAGGGCTCCAAGGCTTTTGTCTCGAACGGGGAATTTCCCTGCATGCTTCATCTCCAGTTCGGCGCCACGGCCTGTTCGGCCTGACCCGCTGCTGCTGTGTGAATCCTGATGTCGCGCCCGGCCTAAGGCCCGCGCCCGCCCACGCTTGTGTCCGGGCTGACCTGCACGAGCAGCTTGCCGCCGCCCGACTGTCCGCTCAGGCAATCCGCCAGCGCCTGCGGCACCTCTTCGAGGCCGTGATAGACCTGCTGACGATAGGCCAGCGAACCTTCGCGCCAAAGCCGGACCACTTCCTCCCGGAAAGCGGGATAGTCATCCTCATAATCGAGCACGACAAATCCCTGAACGCGAAGGCGTTTGCCAAGGATCGTGCCGGTCGGCAGGACGCTCTGCTCCGCGCCGCCATATTCCGCCGCCATCCCGCACACGATCAACCGGCCGAAGGGCTTCAGCCTGTCGAACACAGGGCGCTGGAGGAAACCGCCTGCATTGTCGAAATAAATGTCCACTCCCGCAGGCGCGAGCCGGTCGAGCGCTGCGCCGGCATCCTCGGCCTTGCGATCGATGCACGCGCGCGCGCCGAGCGTCTGCACGAAATCGCATTTGCTGGCGCCGCTGGCTATGCCGATCACGTCCAGCCCCTCCCGCTTCGCAAGCTGAACCACCATCATCCCGACCGCGCCTGCGGCCGAAGATACCACGATCGTCTCGCCCGCTTTCGGGTCCGCTACCCGGCGGTAACCGCACCATCCCGTGAAAGCCGATCGGCCGAGCAGGCCAAGATCGGCCTCGATCGGCAACTGGGCTGGATCAAGCTTGATAGATGCATCGCCATGGATCGCTTCGTAGAGCTGGCAATAGCGGCCGCCGAAGACGAAATCTCCCGGCGCATAGTCAGGGTGGCGGGACTGGATCACCTCGCCGACCGTCCCGCCCGCGAATTTGGACATGGACGGGACAATGCCCGATCGCATCCGCTCGCCTATGCCGATGCGCGTTGGGTTGGGCACATCATCGTCCGCGCCACCGACGCGGCCAGCCCCTGCTCCCTGCGCGACATCCGGCGCTTCTCCCTTGTAGGGCAGCAGCGGCCGGACCCCCGGCGCGATGCTGATGTAGATGGTGCGGACCAGCAGCTCCCTGTCGCCAATCTCAGGCATCGGCAGCGGCTCGACCGCGAAGTCTTCCGCAACGGGCAACCCGTCGATCGGCCGGGCGACGCGCAACACCCGGTTGGCATCGGCAGCAGGCATGTTCATGGCACCGCTACCGGCGTGACGAAATCGATTTCGGCCTTCACGATATAGTCCTCCACTGCCTGCCCCTCGCTTCGTGACGCGTCGATCGAATAGGCGCCCGTGGCAGGGTCGTAGTCGGTCCGGCTGACGGTCTTGCGTTCGGGATCGGCATAGTAGCGGGCAGCGCCTTCTGCGAAATTGTCGTGGCTTATCGCCCAGGTGAAAATGCTATTTTCGCGATCGGCGTAGGCGAAAGGGATGTCGAAGCCACAGCGGCGGCGGATCAAGGCGATCCGCTCCCAGACCCTCATATAATCGTCCCAACGATCTGGGGCGATCCAATAACGCTTCAACTGCGTCGCCCGACCCGCGATGGGGATTTCGTTCATGATGAAGCTCCCTGGGGAAGCCGCTGTGCGGAGCCGCGCACCAATTTGCCTGGACGCGCCTCGGTCGGCCGGTCGTTCCAGCGGATCGGCACGCCCGAAACAAGCGTCGCGACATAGCCTTCAGCGTCCTGCGTCACTCTGCGCCCGCCAGCCGGCAGGTCATGGCTCACACGCGGCGACAGCAGCTTCAAGCGATCGAAGTCGATGATGTTGAGATCGGCTTTCAGGCCCGGAGCGATCCTCCCGCGATCGTTCAGCCCGACAGCGGCGGCCGGATCGGAGGTAAGCCCCTGTACCACCTCAGACAGGCCAAGACGCGGACCCTTCTGCCGGTCCCGAACCCAATATTGGAGCATGAAGGTGGGCAGGCTTGCGTCGCAGAGAAAGCCAAGATGCGCGCCGCCATCGCCCAGACCGTAAACCGTATCCGGGTGCGACAGCATCTCGCGCGAAGGCTCCAGATTGCCGTAGGCGAAGTTGACGCTGGGCAGCATCAGCACGCCCTGCCCTTTTTCCGCAAGCATGGCGTCATAGGCCTCCGCCTCAGGCGTCGTGCCGCACCTTGCGGCACGCGCCGCCATGTTGTCGCTGACGTCCGGCTCATAATCGGGCGAAGCGCCCAGCGCATACATATCTCCGAAGCCGCGAATATAGTTCGCAGCGACATGATCCGACGGATCAGGCGTCTCGCTGATAATAGCGGCGCGCGTTGCCGGATCGGCCAGCGCGCACCGCCTTTCGAACGGGGAAAGCTCCGCCAGCCGTTTGAAGCTCGGCGTGAAGCTGAAAGGGTTCATCCCCATTTCAAAGCCCAGAAGCATTCCAACGGGGCGGCCGCTGACCTGACCCTTGATCGGCAGTCCGTCCGCGCGGCATCTTTCCAGCCAGCGCAGCACGGTGCGCCATTTTTCGGGCGAATGGTGCCATTGCATCAGGGAGATCGACAGTGGCCGCCCCGACCGCTCCACGATCCGGCGGATCATCGCGAGTTCACTCTCTACATCGTCGAGATCGGAGACGAGTTGCAACACCCCATGCCCGCTTGCCGCCACCGCCTCGGCAATGGTGGCAAGCTCCTCCTCAGCCGCTTCCAGGGTCGGAATGTGGGTGCCGTCGCTCGACCGGTGATTGATCGTGCGCGAGGTCGCAAAGCCAAGCGCCCCGGCGTCCATAGCCTCCTTCGTCAGCCGCGCCATCAGCTTGCGGTCCTCCGCCGTCGCGGGCTCCCGCTGCACCGCGCGATCACCCATGGCATAGACGCGCAGCGCCGCGTGGGGCACTTGGGTGGCGACATCGATGTCGAACCGTCGCGCTTCAAGAAAATCGAGATAGTCCGGGAAGCTTTCCCAGCGCCATGGCAGTCCTGCGGTCAGCACTGGCTCGGGCAGATCCTCGACCCCTTCCATCAGATGGACGAGTTGCTCGCGGTCGCCGGGGCGGCAAGGCGCGAAGCCGATCCCGCAATTGCCCATGACAGCCGTGGTGACGCCATGGCCTGAGGACGGCGTGAGCGTCTCCTCCCAGGTGACCTGACCGTCATAATGGGTGTGGATATCGACAAAGCCGGGCGTCACTATGAAACCTGCGGCGTCGATCTCCTCCGCCCCGCGCTCATTGACGGTGCCCACCGCCGCAATGCGTCCTCTGGCGATCGCGACATCGCCCGTGAACGGTTCCCCGCCCGACCCATCGACGATGGTGCCGCCGCGCACCACCAGATCATAGACGTCAGTCACTGCCCGATCCCATAAAGCCCCGCGGCATTGTCGCGGAGGATCCAGCGCTTCTGCTGCTCACTAAGGTGCGCCGTCTGGCCCAGCAGCAACTCGCGACTCCACGGCCAGGTCGAATCGCTGTGCGGGAAATCATTGGCCCACATCAGGCGCCGCGGGTTGACCATGTCGATGACCCGGAACGCGGTCCAGTCGTCCTGAAAGGTCAGATAAACATTCTCGGCCAGATATTCACTGGGCAGCCGTTCCATGTCGCCCATCTTCATCCAGAAGCGGTGACGCTTGTAGCCGTGATCCATGCGATAGGCGAAGTGCGGCAGCCAGCCTGCGTCGGCCTCCACGCAGACGAGGCGAAGCTGCGGGTGGCGTTCGAACACGCGCCCCCACACGAAGGTGCCGACGATGTCCTGGATCGACTTGAGCAGCGCCTGGGCTGCGTTCTGCGGCGGCCCGCGATGCGCGCTAATGCGCTGGCCCGCGCTGCCGACGCTGTTTGCGCCATCCGCGCGGCTGGTCAGAATGTGAAAGCTGACCGGCAATCCGAGATCGACCGCTGCTTCCCACAGCGGATCGAAGACGGTCGAGTCATAATCCTCTTCGGTCGCGGGATTGCCGGGCATCATTACGCCTCGAAACCCGAGTTCCTTGAACCGGCGAAATTCCTCTATGGTCTCCGGCACGGAGCGCACCGCCGTCTGGCCAACGCCGAACAGACGATCCGGCGCGGCCGCGATGAACTTCTCGCTCAACCAGCGATTGTAGGCCCACATGCAGGCATGTTTGAAGTCGGCATCGGGATGGTTGCACAGGACCATGCCGACCGAGGGATAGATGATCTCGCCCGCAATGCCGTCGCGTTCCTGATCGGCGATCCGCGCTGCGCCGTCCCAACCGCCGCGGTGCAGGTCGGCGAAGCGGGTCTCGCCCTTGCGGATGTCGCGCGGGTCCTTGCCCGCTGCGGCAACGATGCCCATAGGCACCGTGCCAGGCATTCCGTCAATGACGAAGGCGTCGCCGCTATCAGTGCCTGTGGCGATGCGTGGTGCCCGATCCCGGTAAGCGGGATCGATATAGTCGATATAGCAATGCGGCGGCTCGGTGACGTGAGAGTCCGCCGAGATCAGGCCTTCCGGCAGGGTGTTGTTCTCCGCGGCATCGCTCGTGGCGCCGATGGTATCGAGTATCGGATTGACGACGGAGTTCATTCGATTTCTTCCTGTACAGAGCGATGACGGAGTGAGGAGCAGCGGCCGCACACAATCAGCAACACCGCACCGATCACCGCGTGGCTAGGCTGAACGGGCTTGCGCGATGTCCGGCCCCGACGCTGGCCGTCCATGCACCGCCGCCGGCCCCGATGAGCTTGCCGTTCCGCCGATGGAAAAATGCTCTGGGTCGGGACTGCGGCTCAGTTGCCACATGTCGATGATCCGCCAGGGGCTGGACAGATAAAGCCGTCCCTTGCTGTTCTGATAATAGCTTTTTACGCGCGGATGACCCCAGATCATATTGTCGAGCTGGCGGTCCAGCCGGTCATTATAGGCATCAAAGGCCGCCTGCCTTGGTTCTATCGTGCTTCCCTCGTGCGACAGCATCAGGTCGAGGCAACCGATGGCGAGATTGGACTGTGCTTCCGACAGGATGTTGATGCCGGCGCCATGCTGCGGCACGCTGTTGGGACCAGACAGCACGAAGAAATTGGGAAATCCCGGAACCGTAAGGCCGAGATGCGCGCGCGGGTCTTCATGCCCCCAAAGCTGGCGGATCGTCTTGCCGTCACGTCCTTCGATATGCATCGGCGCAAGCATGTCCGCCAGGACATAGCCAGTGGCGAATATGATGACGTCCAACTCGATCAGGCGGCCATCGCGCGTGATGATGCCGTTTTCGACGATCCGCTCGATGCCGCTCGTCTCCAGTTCGACATTGTCCTGCTTCAGCATGTCGAACCAGCCTGCGTCCAGGCACAGCCGCTTCGCGCCGGGGGGATAGTCCGGCGTCACCTTGTCCTTCAGGTCGGGACGGTCGGCCAGATGCTGGTCGATATAGGACAGCAGGAACTGTCGCATATGCTCGTTCGCCTGTGACACGGATACGTCCGGCATGTGCCAGTCAGGGTCCATGACGACATTCTGGTACAGCCCGTCCGAGGCGTTCCAATAAGTATAGAGGCGCCACCATTGGGCATAATGCGGAATATGCCGCATGGCCCAGCGCACCTCTTCCGGGACCTGTCCGTTCAGCATGGGGTTCGGCACGACCCAGTGTTTCGATCGCTGAAAAACGGTCAGGTGCGACGCGACGTTGGCCAATGTGGTCGAAATCTGCATCGAACTTGCGCCAGTGCCGACAACGGCGATCCGCTTGCCTTCCAGTTGAACGCTGCCGTCCCACTTGGCCGAATGCATGGATACGCCCCGGAAACTTTCATGCCCCGGAATGTCGATATCCTTGGGACGATTGTTGAAGCCGATCGCGGACATGACCGCATTGACCCGCCGCGTTTCTTCCCGTCCCGTGTCCAGCGAACGAACTGTCACGTCCCACATCGATCCGTCCGCGTCCCAGATGGCCGAGACGACCTCGGTGCGAAAGGTCGTCCGGTCACGAACGCCATATTTCCGCGCGCAATGCAGCAGATAGGCATGGTTCTGATGCCCGCGCGAGAACCAGCGGGTCCAGTCTGCGTTCAGTTCAAAGGAGAAGGAATAAAAATGGCTGGGCGTATCCACCCCCAGGCCGGGATAGCGCGTATGATACCAGGTGCCGCCGACCTCGTCATTGCGTTCGATGATCTCATAATCATAGCCAGCCTCCGCCAGCTTGGCGCCCAGCGCGATACCGGTCATGCCCGCGCCGATCACCAGGACCTTGAAATCCTTCGGCGGCGTCTTTCGCGCGGTAATATCCACCCCCTGGGCCCCGGTAAGGCCCGACTGCTCCAGCAGGAGCGGCACGAACTCTTCCGCAACATGCTCGCCAACATAAACATCCATCATGCGCCGGATGGTCGCATGAGAGGGAAAGGCGTCGGACACCGGCTCATCGCGCGTGAGGAGCGCGAAAAGCGCCTCACGAAGTTCCTCGCTCAAATCAGCCGGAATTCCCGCACCGCCACCCTGGAGTTGCGGCCGGATATGAGGCGCGAACCGGTCGAGAAATCCGCCGTCGCCGCTCAACTGCGTATAGGTCATGAGCAGCGTCGGCACATCGGCGATGGCCAGGGCATTGCGCAAGGCGGCCTCGTCGCGGATCGGCAGATGGCCCTTGGCGCTATTCGCGGTGGGCACGACCCGGAAGCCTTCGCGCTCGGCCAGTTCCTCTGGCGTCAGGTCATATGTCGTCGCCATGGTCATGCCGCCGCCCGATAGACCGGGGCTTCGGGCGGATAGATTTTCGGCGAACCGATCGCATAGTTGCGCAGCAGCGTCATCTTGAACTCTTCGTCGTGCAACGGATCGGATGGCGTCGCGATGCCGATCCCCTGCCCGCGCAGGTCACGCAGCAGCGTGTCGATCACGCGCTCATGGGTCAGGTCGTCCAGATGATCGACATGCCGCTTGAAATCCTGATAGTCGGTGAAGGTCAGCGCGGTCCAGTGGAACAGCCAGCGCAACTCCTCCGTCGCGAACCGTCCGATCACCGTGTCGCCGCTGCGCATCCGCCAGCCCGAAGCGGAGTCGGGATCGCCCTCGAACACGGAATCGAAGGTGAGGCCCGGCACCCCCCATTGATCGGGCGTGCCGATGGATTCGCCCCGGTGGAACATGGATTCATTTTCCGCGACGATCCCCCGGTTCCAGAGGGGCGCTGCTATCCGCTGCGGCGCCTTGTCCGCGCCATCGGGCCAATAGGTGAAGCCGCCCTGATCGGACGTGCGCCAGAACCAGGTCACGACCGCGACCAGCTTCGACTTATACTCTTCGAACAGGCGCGAATTGGCCATGACCGACAGCAGCCAGATCGGCGTGTTGGTGTGGCTGAGCCCCCGGAAGGAAGGCGAGTCATAATGGCCGGGGTCCTGGCACTTCATCGGCGAGGCGACGTTGAAATGCAGCTGGCGCGCGCAGACATAATCGGTCTTGCGGTAACGCCGCGCCCAATTGAGCAGCTTCTCATTATACAGCACCGCATCGGCCCCCGGGTGGAAGCTGGCGCCATGCTGGCCCAGGTCGCCCCGGAACATGGGGTCGAGGAACTGGTCCAGGGTCACCCCCTCGGCTACGGAGCCGGAGGTCGCTATCATCAGCTCCTCGGCGGAGGAAAACAGCTCGGCCGTCAGCAACCGGCGCGGCGGCCCCGCCCGCACGGCGTCAAGCAGGCCGTCAATCTGATCCGGCGTATAGACATCGTCCATCACGACCGGAGGAGCGCTGGGGATGAAGGCGGCGGCACGTTGGTCTGGGTTGATCATCGGGGACATCCTCTCTCACGCTCGTTCTTCGCGAGCGAATCCTTGAGGAAAGTATACGCTACCGTTTCCAGTTGGACAATGGGCGGCTTGCTTTTCCCTTCAACCGAAATCCCCTTATGCGGAAATGCCCTTCCTTCCTGAATTGCAGCGGATCTGCCAAGCCGCTTGAGCGTCGCCATGACGCGCCCAATATTCTGGTCCATCCGATCAACCATCGCCGCATAGACTTCCATTTTTGCGGGCTTCTATCGCCTTCTTCGGCGGGGTTAGCGACGTCCAGGGCTTCACATCGACCGGCGTATGCGGGCGAGGGTGGCGGGCACCCGCCCCAGTTGCCCCAGTTCCTTTTGCCGCTTCAGCCGCGCATCGCGCAATGCCTCATAGCCTGCATCATAGCGGCCCTTTATATTTGGCGATGACTTTGGGTGGCGCCTTGATCGGCCAGTGCGGCGTCGAATAGGGCAGATGCCCTCACCTTCGCGCCACTGCATGCATCCGCCGACCGGAGAAGCGACGGGCAAGGCTGGGCGCCCTCTTGAACCCGCTGGCCCACCCGTCGAGAAGGTTCGCCGCCATCTGGACCGGCGTCTCGGTGGACGAGATAGACGGGGCCCCTCGATCGATTCAGCGTGGCCGCGATCACCGGCACGCCATCAAGGACGCGCGTCTCGACACGCCGTCCGGCTTCGATCATGGTCGGTCGCTCACTTGGTTCTCGGTAAAGTCCGGCTCTGACGGAAGCTGCCAATCTGGCGGATTAAAGCGGACGATCAGCAATGCATCCTGTTCCCGGTTATTCGCTATTTCGGTGGCGGTCTCCCCCTTTGAAGAGGCTAAGGTCGCAACCGTCGTCTGCCGCATGTGCGCACGGGCGCTGACGCCTCTATCAGTCGAGCATGGCTGCAAACGACGAGCTCGGAGAGGTTTTGTAGGCGTGCGGTTGAGGAATGGTCGAAGCGCCGTGTTATCGAGCATGCCTATGGCACGCTACGCACGCGATCCGCGCCGCCGGTTTTTTGCTCGTTTGAAGCTTCAGGCGACAGGGCATCACGCCGCCGCCTGTCCGCTTATTTTGCCGGCTTCTTCGCCGCGATCGCCTCGATCTCAGCCATGGCGCGGCCGCCCAGCTTCGTCGGCAGGGTGATGCGCGAGGGCAGCAGCGGCTGGTCGGCCGCGCCGAAATACAAGGCATAGGCCTCGTTCGCGCCCTTGGTGTCCATGCGGCCGGTCGCCTGGTCGGGCACCAGATGCACGCGCAGCATGACGATATCGGCCATGGTCATGCCCTCGCCAGCCAGCCAGTTCCTGAACTTTTCGTAGATGATCGTGACCTGCGCTTTCGTATCGGCGCCCTCGGGGATCGGCGTGCCGCCCGAGCCGGCGGTGGTGCCGGAGATGAAGACAGTGTCATAGCCGGCCGGCACCCGAACCAGATTAGAGAGCGGGCTGCCGGGCCGCTCGGTGCGCTTGATACCTTCAGCCGAAGCGGGAAAAACGATGGCGAGGGCCAACGGCAAAGCGAGCAACAGTTTTTTCATGGGATAGTCCTTCAGGCGAAACGGTCGGGGCGGAAGGTGTCCAACAGGTCGGCTTTCGGCCCACCCAATATCTCCACGGCAGCAAGCTGGCCGATCAGGGGGCCCTGGCTCATGCCGCTGTGCATCGCCGCGACATAGACGTTGCCACAACTCGGGAGCGCGCCGACGATGGGATAGCTGTCCTTGGGCAACACGCGGTGGCCGAGGGTCACATCGCTGAGCTTCGCCTCGCCGATCGCGGGCACATATTTGCGGGCGAAGGCGAGCAGCGCCTCGCCGGTTTCCCTCGTCGCCTTGACGTCCGGCGTACCGCCGAAGCTGGAGCCTGTGACGAAACTGCCCTCCGGGTTCTGCTTGATGTTCGCGCCCGGGCCGAAAGCCAGGCGCGGCAGAGCCATGGGCTTCACCTCTGTATGCGCCAGCACGCCGGTCGAGGTGATCACCGGCACCTTCGCGCCCAGCATCGCCGCCAGCGGCTCGCAGGCGAGACCCGCCGCCAGCGCGACATTGTCGCAAGCGATCGGCCCCTTGTCGGTCAGCACACGCTTTACCTGCCCACCGGCCTGGTCGAAGCCGGTCACGCTGACCGGAAACTCGATCTTTGCGCCGTATCGTTTGGCCGCGTCGAACAACACCCGCGTCGCCAGCACCGGATCGACCGTACCTTCGGCCTCGGCGAAGCTGGCGAAATCGACCGGCCCTGGCGTCACGCCCGGCAGCAGCCGCGTAATCTCAGCCGCGCCGATCGCGCGCACCGGATAGCCCCATGCCTGCTGCCGCGCGATAGCCTCGCGCATTTTCGCGGCGTCCTCGCCTGCGGTCCAGTCGACGCAGCCTCCCCATTGCATCGGCAGCACATCTGTGCCCAATTCCGCCTGCAAGCGGTGCCAACCCATGATGCCGAGCAGGTTCAGCATATGATAGGGGCGCGGCCGCTTGGAGCCAGCGTTGAGCCAGGCGAAGCTCTTTTCGGTCGCGCCCGCGGCGGGCTTTTCCTTTTCCAGCACCGTCACCTTCGCGCCGCTCTTGGCGAGATGGTAGGCGATGACAGCGCCGATGATGCCGCCGCCAATCACCACCACCTGTCGGCTCTCGCCAACAACCTGCGCGCCGGCAAGACCTGTCCGCGCCAGCAGCAGCGCCGCGCCCGATGCACCCAGCAGGGTGCGCCTGTCGATCATCGTCATGTCAGTTTCCCTTAACTGGCCGTACGGCCTGAACCTCGATCTCCACCAGCGCCGGGCCGAACAGGCCGGCGAGCCGCGCGGTCACGCGCGCGGGCTTGTTCGGCTGCTCCGCCGTGCCGAAATAACGGCGATATGCGCGGTTCATGCCGACACTGTCAGCCTTCCCTGTCGCCTTGTCCGGCGCGAGATAGACGCGCATCATGACTACGTCGGCGAAGGTCAGGCCTTCTTCGCCCAGATAAGTCTTGAGCTTCTCCAGCACGGTGGTTGTCTGCGCCTCCGTATCGGGCACGGGTTCACCGGGCTTCAGGTCGGCGAGCACACCGGCGAAATAGAGCGTTTCATAGTCGGCCGGCACGGTAACGACGCGGGATACGGGCGCAGCAGGCGCGCCCTTGCGCGTCACCTCGGCTGCTTGGGCACCGCAGGCGAGGGTGAGTGCGAAAATCGTCGTGAATATCTTGGTCATGTCTTGCGTCCGAGCAAAAGGGACCGGCCGCCGCGAACGAACGACCGGCCAGGGGGCATCAGAGCTTGAAGCGCACACCGGCCCGGAACAGTCGGCCCATGGTGTCGTACAGCACCGGGTTGATGCTAATCGGGTTGGCGCCAATGCTGGGGCCATAGGGCATCTGGTAGGGATCCTTGTTCGCGATATTGTCCACCGACAGGAAGGTCTCGATCCCGTCCATCAGCTTCACGGTGATATTGGCATCGAAATACATCGCCGCTGGCATGCTGTTGTCGTTGATCGTCTGGTTGGCGGTGGTGGAGGTCGGACAACCCGACGTGCACTCGATGAAGGCCGAGTTGATATAGCCGGCGCTGAAACCCCGCGCCGTCAACGACAGGCTGAACTTGTCCATCGCATAGGTGGCCGTGCCGGTATAGCGCCACTTGGGCAGCGAGGTGCGGGCACTGACCAGCGTGCCGTTTGTGCCGACCAGATCAGTCGCCGGCGTGATGCCGTTGTCCGTCCGGCTCTTGAGAAAGCGGGTGGCGAGGAAACGCAGGCTGACATTCCCGCCCAGCATCGGCCGACGATAGCTTGCCTCGAAATCAAGACCGCGTGCATGGAAGGAGGCTATGTTGACCGGCGCATTGACGATGCCGGTCAGGATGCCCTCCGCATTGCGGCTGATCCCGGCACAATAGGCGGTCAACCCCTGATAGCATTGTTCCAAGATCGCGGACGAGCCGATTGATGCGATCTGATCCTTGATCTTGATGTCGTAATAGTCGACCGACCCGGCGAGGCCTGGGATGAAGCTGGGCTGCAAGACGACGCCCAGGCCCAGTGTGTCGGCCTTTTCGGGCTTCAGGTCTGGATTCCCTTGGCTGATCGAAACGATCGTGTAGAGCGCGCCGCCGTTGAACGGATCGGCCACCGCGCTGGTGCCCGCGCCCCCCGCCTGGAACAGTTCGGAGAGATTGGGCGCGCGGATGTCGCGCGACCGGGTGACGCGGAAGGTGATGTCGCTGACCGGCGACCAGGTCAGGCCCGCCTTCCACGTGGTGACGAAGCCCGAGGTGCTGTAGTTGGTCGCACGCACCGCGCCGTTGAAGTCGAGCTTTTCCGCGAAGGGCGCTTCGCTCGCTAGCGGGACCACCGCCTCGACAAAGCCCTCGGTCACATTGTACTTGCCCGTGGTCGCGAGATAATTGCCCACGAAATAGGAGCGGGCGGGCGACAGCGGATCGTTGCTGCCGGTCACACCCTCGCGGCGATGCTCGACGCCCAAGGCGAGCGAGACCGGGCCGGCCCAGGTGCTGAACGGCTCGCCCTGCGCGGTTGCGGCGAACACTTCCTGCGTCAGCCTGTTGCGCGCCCAGGTGGTGCCTAGGATATAGTCGCGCGCCGCCTGCGTGTTGACGCCGGTGCCAAAGATATTGAACGGCACGCAGCCATTGGTCGGATCGGTCAGCGTCGAACGACATACGATCGCGCCGGCATCGTTATAGACCGAATCCGTCGCCGCCGCGAGCCGCGGCATGATGCTGGTGCGGCCGTCGGTATAGGTGCGGGTAATTGTCTTCTGGCCATAGGCATCCCAGGTCCAGTTCGATCCTAGTGCATCGAAATCGCCGCGCAGGCCGATCACGCCACGCGTCGCCGAACGCCTTGTCGTCGCGCGGGTGCGGCCAAGGTCGTTGTAGAAGCTCCCCATCGAGAAATTGCCCGTCACCTGCGAGCGAAGGGCTTCGGGGATGAAGGCATTGTCTGGCCGGATCGTGACGTTACCAAAACCCCACTGGTAGAAGGCCAGCAGGCTGGTCGTGGCGCGATTGTAGGACGCTTCGGCATAGATCTCGACATTGTCGGTCAGGTCATAGTCGACCCTGCCGAAATAGCTCTGGCGCGTGGAGGCAGGGGAGATGTCACCCGACAGCCCGAAATCGGCATATCGCCAGTCGCCACCGATCATCAGGTTGCCACTGACGACGGAACCATAGTTGAACTGCATCGGCGTGCCGCCTTCACCGAAGTAGGTGCCGCGCAGCGGGCCGGATGTGATGATGCCGCCCGGCGTCGCGGTGGCAAAGCCGACATTGGCTGCGGCGATCAGTGCCGGCTGGCCGTTGGTCGCGGTGTAGGCGGGGTTGGAGATGATCTTCGCGCCATTATACCATTTGCGATCGCCAATCCCGTCAATGCCTTCGTTCTGCGCATATTCAGCGCTGAACTGGATATGGCCCCGGCCGCCCGCGAACGCGGTGCCGGCGGTCAGCGACAGGTTGATGTTCTTATCGTCACCATAATCGGTGACGCCGCCCTGCACTGTGCCCTTTATACCCGTGAAGTCTTTGTCGAGCACGAAGTTGACGACGCCAGACAGCGCGTCCGAGCCCCAGTTAGCCGATGCGCCGCCGGTGACGATATCGACTCGCTTCACCATCGCCTGCGGGATCGTGTTGACGTCGACCAGACCCGCGATGGTGGAAGCGGCGACGCGGCGGCCGTCGAGCAGGATCAGTGTGCGGTTGGAACCGATGGCGCGCAGGTTGAGCGCATTGATGCCGATGGTGCCGCCGCTGACTGCGCCGGTATAGGCACGGGGGCTGACGCTGCCCGACAGCGAGGGGAGCTGGTTCACATAATCTGCGATGTTGACCGGTGCCTTGGCATTGAGTTCCGCTTCGCCGATCACCGTGGTGGGCGTGGGCGCCATATAGCCGTCGCGCACGACACGGGTGCCCGTTACGATGATGTCGCCGCCGGGTTCCGAAGCCTCCTCCGTGGAGACCTGCGGCGCGGCTGCTTGCTGCGCGGCAGCCGGCATGGAAACGAGCAATGCGAGTGCCGAGCTCCCCAGCAAAGCCCAGCCGATAGTGCGATCCCTGACCATGTTCAAAATGACCCCCTTTTGTTGCCTTATAATTGCGTGTCAGTCGGTTGCGGTTCAGGTCCGGTGGGCGCGCGGCATCGCTGCGGGAAACATCCCACCGGACCATCTTTCCGTCTTGCTTCAGCCGGGCGGCTGCTCAGCCGCCGCTCATCCCATATCCGGCCGTCACATCCGTATGGGACGCCAGGGCGAATGCCTTGGTAAAGCCCGGATCGGCCTCCCCGCTGGTCACGCGCGCGGCGAGATATTCACCAATCACCGGTCCATGCTTGAAGCCATGGGCAGAACTGCCTCCCGCGATCCAGACATTGTCGTAATCGGGATGGGCATCGATGATGAACTCGCCGCCCGCCGCCGTGTCAAACTGGCAAACCTCGTCCTTGGTGATCGGCATGTCGGCCAGCGCGGGCACGCGCTTGGCGATATATTCGCGAGCGCGGCGCACCTGGTCGGGTGCGACGATACGCTCGGCATCGTCCACGTCCATGTCGCCGCCTCCGACCGGGATCACCTTCACCCCGCCGCCGAAGGGAAAGGAGGGGTAGGTGGAAAATTCGCCGTTCAACTGCGGGAAATTCGGCCACATGAAGCGCTTGTCGCCGGCCGGCGATCCGAAATAGACGACATCGCAGCGCGTCACCTTGATCTTGCTGGCGAGAAGTTGCGGGAACATCTTGGGCAGCCAGGGCCCGCAGGCGAAGACGAAGCTGTCGGCGGTCAGCGTCTCCTTTCCGCCGTCCAGCGTCACCATGTCCATCTTGCGGCCGGACGCCGTGCCCGGCATTGCCCGGCCAAGAACGATCTTGCCGCCCTTCTTCTGGAACTCGTCGGCAATGCGTAGGATGGCGGCATGCGCGGCGATCATCGCGGACGCTTCATTTTCGACGAAGGCGCCGACCAGCCCCTCCGGATTGATCTGCGGGTAGCGGTGCGCGATTTCCTGCGCATCGATAATCTCATATTTTAGGCCATATTTGTCGAACAGTGCCTTCTGCGCCTCGATCCGCGGCGTCCAGGCCTTCTGCATGGCGAAGCGGATGCCGGGATAAAGCAGCTTCTGCCCCCACTCCTGCTCGCGCGCGCGCCACAGCTTGATTGCGCGGATGGTCGAACGAGTGAAATGGTCGCTCGCACCGTAGGCGTGACGGATCTGCCGCGTCTCGCCCGAGGAGGTCGCGCGCGGATTGCCGGGGCCATATGCGTCGACCAGCGTCACCTTGTAACCCTGCTCCAGCAGCGTCAACGCGGTCCAGGCGCCGAACGCCCCGGCGCCGATTACGACGACATGCGCGCTGTTCCTGCTGATGGCGGGCGCGGCGGCGACCTTTGTCGCGGAAGCAGCGGCAGCGACCCCAAGTCCCTTGAGAAAGGAACGGCGCGACCCGTTGGCGGAGTTGGCCCGATGTTCGATCATATTCTTGTCTTCAGCCCCATAAACTCGACATCAAGATAGTGACGAGGAGGTGCAGGCGCGCGCCATCATGCGCCGTAATATTCGGCTCATCCAGCTTTCTTCTTGTCGATTGCCCTCCGAAACTTCAGATGCGAGGGCCGATCGTTTTCCCCCAGCTCCATGTGAAAAAATTTTTACATGCGGATCACAGGGAGAGTTCGAGACGCATGTACCAGAAGCCACCGTTGAACCCGAAGGGGGACTCGTCGACATAGCGGGTGCCCCCGATCGTCGTGCCGGTGAAGCCATACCAGTTCTGGTTGGGCAACCCCATCGATCGCTGGTTGAGGTCGGGATAGTTGTCGAAGATATTTTCGCCCCCCATGGCCAGCCGAACTTTAGGGGTCAACCTCACGCTCGTCTCCAGGTCGAAGGTCCACTCCGCCCTCAGCCGCAGATTGCCGCCATCTGTCGGCAGGGCATGGCTGGTGAAGCTGTGATAGTAGCTTGCCCGGGCGTTGACCGCGACGCCGCGCAGCGTCCAGGCCGCGCTAAGCGTGCCCCGCCAGCGCGGCACGATATCCTCTATATTGCCCGCGCGCACATCGTCGATAACAGCCGCGTCGCGTGCCGTTATCCGCGTGCGGTTGTGATTGAGCAGCAAACTGGTAACCAGCCGCCCGGCCGGCCCGTCGCCGGTGCGATGGCTGATGCTGACGTCCAGCCCCTGCGTGCGCGTCGCGAAGGCGTTGGTGAAATAGCGAACTCGCGCCAGCCTGGCATAGCTGGTGACGCCCATCTGCCGGAGCGCCTCGCGCTGGGCGTCGGTGCTGACGATGAAATTGCCCGACAGGCCGATCCGGTCGCGCAGGTCGATGCGATAGAGATCGACGCTGGCGGTCAGCCGAGGATGCGGCGTCAGCACAAGGCCCGCGACATAGTTGGTCGACCGCTCCGGCCGCAGCACTGTTGCCCCAAAAAAGCGCGCGGCGGGATTATCGGGGGGCAGGGTCGCGACCTCCCGCAGCACATTGTCGACATTGGTCAGTGACACGCTGGTGGTATAGAGCTGCCCGGGCGTGGGCGCCCGAAAGCCGGTGCTCGCCGCGCCGCGCAGCGCCATCCAGTCAGTCAGCGCATAGCGCGCCTTGACCTTCCAGTTGGTCGTACCGCCAAAATCGCTGAATTGCTCATGGCGCAACGCTCCGCCCAGGGTCAGGCCCGACATCGGGTCGGCTTCCACATCGGCATAAAGCGCCCAGCTCGACCGGCCCCGATCGATCGCGGCGGACGGGGAAAAGCCCGGCAGGCCATTGGCTCCGATCGCCAGGCCCGGATTGACGAAGCTGCTGCCGTCCGGCCACTCGACCGTCTGCGCTATACCCCAGGGTCCCACGTCCCAGGACAGGCGTTCGCCCGCTGTGATCGCATAGGCCTCGTGCCGGCGCTCTGCCCCGAAGGCGATCGATACTGGGCTGGCGAGGCCCATGTCCCAATCATAGCGCAGGTCGGCGTTGAGGTTCGCCTCCCGCTGTTCCAGCGTGCCGATATAGAAGCTGGTCGGCGATGCGGGGCCGAGCGACGGATTGAGCGTGTTGGCGATATGGTAGCGCAACCGGTTGACACCGCGCGACAGCGACAGGTCGTAACGCAGATCGTTCGCCAGCGCTCCGCGATAGCCCGCCGTCACCGACAGGTCGGTGATGGTCGCCTCGAACTGCGGCAGAAAACCTGCTGGGTAGAGGCTGGTGAAGGAGAAGCTGCGGCCGGTCGCATCATAATGGCCATTAGGCAACTGATCGAGCCAGATCGTCGGATAGATGCCGGTCGCGCTCGCATAGAGCCGCGTTCCCGTGCCGAGTGCGTCCGGCCCGGTCACGTCCAGCCCCTGCCGCCAGTTGGAATTACGCCGCTGCTTCGACCGGCCGGCATTGCCGAACAGATAAGCCTCGCCAGGACCGAGCGGCATGGCAGCGTTCAGAAACAGCTTGCCCGCGCGCGCCCTGGGATTGCCGTTGATCTGCACCGGATCGCCGACCAGGTCGGCATATTGCGGATATTGCTTGCGGATCAGCCAGGCGCCAGGCCGCTGCCCGTTGCGCACGGTGACGCCGTTGTCGTTGAACTCCCCCGCAATGCTGACAAAGCCTGCACCCAACGCCGCCCCATAATAGCCAGACAGCTGATAGTTCCGCCCATCCCCGGCATAATATTGGCCATAGCGCATCCGCATGTCGAACCGGCCGACATCTTCGCGCAGGGTGAAGTCGATGACGCCGGCGATTGCGTCGGACCCATAGATTGCGGCCGCGCCGTCATGCAATATCTCGACCCTGTCAATTGCCATTGCCGGTATCTGCGCCAGGTCGGCAGCCTGCGACCCCGCCGCCAGCGGGCCGCCGGCCAGTTGCACCAGCGCGGAACGATGGCGACGTTTGCCGTTGACGAGGACGAGGACCTCGTCCGGCGGCAGGCCACGTAGAGTCGGCGGCGGCACAAAGCTCGACCCGTCGGAGATGGTCGGCCGCGTCATGTTGAACGAGGGGACAAGGGCGCGCAGGATGCTGCCCATATCGGTCACGCCCTGACGCTCCAGCGCCTCGCGCCCGATCAGCGTGACGGGCGTCGCTAGATCCGTGATGGTGCGGTCGGTTCTCCGCGTGCCGGTGACCACGATAGGCACGGACTCGGCGTCCGGCGGCGCCCGCTGAGGCAAGGCCGTCCGGCGGCGATCCCGCGCGGAAGTCGGCTTCGGCACCGGCGCCACCGGGCATTCCCGCAGAATGATGCTTGCCGCCTTGACCCGAGCGACACATAGCGGCGTCCCGCGCAGCAGCATGGCGAGCGCCGCTTGCACCTCATAATTGCCGACGATACCGGGCGTGCGCACCCCGCGCAGACGATCGGCCGGAGCGATGATCTGGGTGCCGCTCTGCTGCGCGAACGCGGACAAGGTTTGCACAGCCGGACCGGGCGCCAGATCGAAGCGCTTCTCCCGGGCATGCGCCTGGGTGGCGAGCATCAGGATAGAGCCGCCCAGCGCCCAGCCATATCTACCGCCAGCGCCCCTGATCACGACGCTCCAACCCTTTAGTTTCTTGCCCGTCCGCGCCCTGTAGCCACGCCCTCCACCCGGGTTATATTGTCGACCATCCCATTAACGGAATTGCCGCTGAACCAGACGACGCGTCAGCGCCTCCCTTCCCCCATAAACGTTTTTGCGATTTTCATTTTTCTGTCACTTTACACAACTCACGCAGGCGAAATGCGGTCGAATCCGCTTGCCAATGCCTTGCGAATTGCATTTCCTGCATGGCCATGGGTGGCATCGGGAAAGAGCGGGCGCTTTGGCTGGCACGGCAGATCATGCCGCATGAGCCGGCCCTCCGGGCATGGCTGCGGCGTCGCTCCACGCCCTTCTCCGATGCGGACGATATCATCCAAGAGGCCTACGCGCGTCTCGCCACGCTCGACAGCGTCGATCACATATTGGAGCCGCGCGCCTATCTGTTCCGTACCGCCAACTCGATCATCGCACAGGAAATCCGACGCGCGCGGATTGTGTCGATAGAATCCATGGCGGACCTCAGCCAGCTTGTAGTGGAGGCCAACACGCCTTCGCCCGAGCATCTCGCTGCCGCACGGGAGGAACTCAACCGCGTCGCCGAAGTGATCGACGCGCTGCCTGCCAAATGCCGGACCGCCTTCGTACTGCGCAAGGTGCACGGCCTGCCCCAGCGCGAGATCGCGCAGCGTATGGGTGTGTCGGAAGGGACGGTCGAAAAGCATATCAGCCGTGGCATCCAGCAACTGATGGCGATATTCGCGCGTGGGGGAAACGGGAGGGTTCCCACATCTATAGAACAACATTCGACGGAACAGCAGACCCATGACAAGGCGCGAAAGCAGCGCGGACATTGATATCGCCGCTGCCGACTGGGCTGCACGACTCGATCGGTCGATGCTCACATCGGCGGAACAGGGCGACCTGAACGTCTGGCTGGCGGCCGACAGCCGCCGCCTGGGCGCTCTGGCGCGTGCCCAGGCCATGCTGGTGCCGCTGGACGCGCAGGCGCAGGATGCCGCACCCCTGCTCGCCGTCCCGCAGCCCGCCCGCTTTTCCCGCCGTGCGCTGTTGGGCAGCGGTCTTAGCACAGCAGCGATGGCGGCCGGAGGCGCCTGGCTGTTCCTACGTGCCGCGCCGGAGAGATTCACCACCCGCAAGGGCGAAGTCCGGCTAGTACCACTTGCCGACGGATCGAGCATGACGCTCAACACCGCGAGCCATGTGGAGGTGCTGTTTGACGCGCACCGCCGCCATGTACGCCTGATCGACGGGGAGGCGTTGTTTGAGGTCGCACGGGAGAGGCAGCGCCCCTTCACGGTCAAGGCCGGCGACATGCAGGCGGAGGCACTAGGTACGGTCTTCTCGGTAGCGAACATCCCGTCGCGACCGCTGACCGTGACGGTGAAGCAGGGGCGCGTCGCCATGCGCCATGCCCGATCGACCGCCACGCTGGCGCTCGCCGCCAACATGCAGGGGACCATCGACGCGCAGGGCCAGCTGGCAAGCACCGACCTCGCACCGGGCACGATCGACCGCGACATCGCCTGGCGCGAGGGCAAGATCATCTTCAGCGGCGAAACACTGCGCAGCGCGGCCGCCGAATTCGCCCGGTACAGCGATGTCCCCATCGCGTTTGCCGACGCTTTCACCGGCAACCGCACCATCAGCGGCTATTATTCCGCCACCGACGTCAGCGGCTTCGTCGAAGCGGTGTCTCTGAGCCTAGGCTTACGGGTCGCACCGAGGGACGGCGGCTATGTGTTGTCAGCACAGACCGTCATATCCTGAACAGCTGTCGGACCGCGCCGCCGATCGATCGCGAAACTACTGTGGAGCCAGTCGAGGCGGCAGCTTTTATATATCTATCCATGAGAAAACCAAGAGGAACGACGACCATGGTATTGTCATGTGTTGACGGCTTCGTTTCTACAAGTCTTGATCGTCGCGTGCTCAGCGGTATGATTTTCGTCAATCGTAATGGGCTAAGGTGGCGGGACGCGCCCAGCTAGTATGTCCGGACCAAGATGCTTTACAACCGCTGGAAGCGTTGGAGCGAGAAGGGTGTGTTAATCGCGATGATGGACAGCTGTCTGACAGAGGGGGCCGAGCGTAAGACAATCATGATCGACGCAACCTATTTCAAAGCGCACCGCGCGGCATCGAGCCTGACGGTAAAAACGGGAGACCCAAGGTTCGAACGGCACCTCATGTTGGAAAGCCGTCGTTCGCTACCGCCGTTGGGAATGGCAGAAATGTCCCACGACCGTCCGGCTGTAGGGGACCAGGTTAAGTCATTCGACGGTCACTACAGAAATGACCGATCCTGCTGAAACTGGTCATTTACGCTCATAAACCTGTCGAACTGCAACGCGCCTCTGCTGTCTACAAATCTACCTGTGCGAACGACGTATCCCATGCGAGAACATAATTGACCACTCTTATCAGCTTGCTTTGAAAAGCCCGGCCGTCCGCTTGGATATCTCTTCCCAACAGCTACCGCCTCGCGGACCGCTACCGCACTCCCGCGCTAATTCGGCGCCTTCGTTTGGCGCGTCTTTCAATTAGAGGCGCGATGTTGCTGGCGAAGGTCGTTTGGCGTCAGTCCGGTCACCCTCCGGAATGCGGCTGTAAATGCTGAAGAACTTGCAAAACCTAAGATTGCGGCGACCTGCGACACTGGCAGCATGTCGTGGATGAGCAGGAGGCGGGCTTGCTCCATCCGCAGGGACGCTATGTGAGCGGCTATCGATCGGCCGGTGCTTTGCCGGAATGCGCGCATCGCATGACCCGGGCTTATGCCGCACAGGTCCGCCAGTTCGCTGACGCTGCTGTCCCAGTTGCCCGCGTGCAGATAGTCGTCGATGCGCCGCAACTGCCAGGGCGCAAGGCCGCCCCGGCGCGGGGACCTGCGCCTGCCCATCAAATGCCGTTCGAGTTCCCCCCCGATCAGGAGGCCCAGGCCTTCGACGATGGCGCTGCTGCCGAAACCCGGATCGATGACCTCGCGCGCGAGGCGTGACAGGCTAGTCGCGATGATGTCGTTGCGGAGATTAAGACATGAGTCGAGCGCCAACCGTTCCGACAGCAAGGTCAGGCGTCTGGGCAGGCGACAGTGCAGCATGCGGCGGGCGGGCGACGCGTCGGCCTGGACATGAAAGGGCAGGCCAGCGGGTATCGCGACCACCGAGCCCAGCGGACGATCCCCGCCGTGCCAGTCGCTGATCAGGAAACGTCCGCGCGACCGATTGCCATGCGGCGAGAGCGACAGGCCCAAAGATGTGCGATCACCGCGATGCGTGCGATCGATTCGCTCGACACCGGGATGGTCGGCCACCGCCGCCCATACGTCGCCTGCCGCCATTTCGCCCAGCACGCGCCAGTGACTTTCGATCATTGAGGACCTCCAAACGCGCATATTATCGCCAAACTCGCATGATCGCCACCGCCAGCTTGCCACTCCCGCCAATCGGTGGAATTTCCAGCCCCAGCAGGAGATGTGATGATGGATTATGCAATGACCATGGCGCTATCGTCGGACCAGTCGGCGCAGGTGCGCCTGTCCCATGTCTGGCGCGACTTCTGCAATCGACTAGCCGAAGCCGGGGAGATACTGGATCGCCCCGCCGCGCCCGGCTCCGCCATCGACCAGGCTGAAGGGCTGCGTTACCTGTCGCGGCTCACCCGGACGGCGCTCAACATGCTGGTCGATTCGAGCGATCCCGACTTCCCGCGCATCTTCCTGTTGACCGACGAAACGATCAAGATCGGCGCGGACAATCCCGACAATCTCTACCAGCAGATCGTGGTGCGCGGGGACCGCGAATATCGCATTCGGGGCAAGCGCGGCACGGTGCCCTATCTGTCCATCGGCTCCAAGGCGAACCGCTATGCCATCGACGGCACCATGGCCTCGACCGGCGAGATCGAGTTTGCCAACGTGACGCTGGAGGGGGACGGCAGTTTCGAGATCATCGTCAGCAAGGAGAAGAAGCCGGGCAACTGGCTGCCCATCGGTGACGACACGACATTGCTGATCGTCCGCCAGACGTTCAACGACAAGAAGGCGGAGACGCCCGCCGAAATGCATATCGAGCGGATCAGCAAGGGACGGGACGTGTCGGCGCTCCTGACGCCCGAAGCCATCGAGGCGCAACTGAGCGGCGCGGCCGCATGGTTGCGCGGCACTGCCAACACCTTCGCCGACTGGTCGGAATGGTTCAAGACCGAACCCAACCGCATCTATGAGGGCAAGGACCAGTCGGTCTACCAGCGCGCCGGGGGCGATCCCAGAATCTGGTACGGCCATATCTACTTCGACCTCCAGCCCGGAGAGGCGCTGGTGATCACCGCAACGCCGCCCGAATGCCGCATGTGGAACTTCCAAATCGACAATTGGTGGATGGAGTCCATGGACCATGTGAACCGCAAGGTCTGGGTCAACGGCTCGCAGGCGAAATATGAGGAGGACGGCAGCGTCGTCCTGGTCTGCTCCGACACCGATCCGAGCTATGGCAACTGGATCGACCTGTCCGGCCATCGCCAGGGCACGGGCCTGTGGCGCTGGATCGGGGCGAGCAGCCACCCCGTGCCCGACTGCAAGGTCGTGACGCTGTGACGATCGAGCTTGGGGCGCCGCCGGACGTTGTCTGGACGGAGTTCTGCGCCGAACTGGCGCAAGCCCGCGCCGTCCTCATACGCCCAGACGCTCCGCGCGACGCGCTCAGCCAGGCCGAAGCCGTCCGATACCTGTCCCGCCTGACGCGCGTGGCGCTGGAGGCGATCGTCGAATCGTCCGATCCCGACTTTCCCCGCTTGTTCCAGATGTCGAATGACATCATCAAGATTGGTGGTGACAATCCCGACACCTGCTATTGGAACGCCGCGATCGCCGGGGACCGCACCTATCGCATCCGTGGTACGCGCGGCAGCGTCCCCTATCTGAGTTTCGGGACCAAGGCGAACCGCTTCGCCACGGATGGCGGCATGGTGTCGACCGGCGAGTTGGACGACGCACGGATGCACTTCGAACCCGATGGCTCCTTCGACATCATCGTCAGCCGGGATAGGCAGGGCGGAAACTGGCTGCCGTCCACGCATGACACCTCGTTCCTGCTGGTGCGCCAGACCTTTTACGACAAGGCGCGGGAAACCCCTGCGTCGATCAGCATCGAATGCCTGGACCGGCCCGCCCGTCCGGCGCCGCTGCAACCCGGCACGATCCGGGAGCAGCTTCGCCGCGCGGCCGCCTTCGTCCGCGTCACCGCGCAAAGCTTCGCGGGCTGGACGGAGATGTTCATGGCGCGCCCCAACGAACTGTTGCCGTGGGATCAGGGCATCTTCCAGAAGGTCGGCGGCGATCCGAACATCCATTATCTCCACGCCTATTGGGAACTCGCCGCGGACGAAGCCTGGATCATCGAAACGCCCGTCCCCAACTGCCGGTTCTGGAACTTCGTGCTGCAGAACTGGTGGATGGAATCGGGGGACTACCGCCATATTCCCGAGGCATGGACAAACGGCACCAAGGCGCGGCTGACGCCCGACGGCAAACTGGTGATTGTCGTCGCGGCGCAAGACGCCGGAGCGGGCAACTGGATCAGCACGATGTCCCATCGCAGGGGGACGGCGCTTCTCCGCTGGATCACGGCGGAAACGCATCCGACGCCGACCTGTAGCGTCGTCAAATGCCGGGACGTCCTCCATCTGCTGCGTTAAGCGGCGGCGCATGGGAAGCTGCCCAATCGTCTACGCAAAATCTGCCTTTCATCGCCCTTTTACCGCAACTTGCGCAGCCAGTAGATTTTCTACCTCCAATTATCTATCGATCGAGTAGAGATAAGGGCCGCGAGCCGATGGAGAGTCGGCTGGACAGGATGGGGCCCATGATGATCCGAATTTCCTTTCATTCCCGGCTGGCGCTGGTCGCCTTGTCGCTTGCGCCTTTTCCCGCGCTCGCCCAGCCCGGCCCGGGCGCCACGCCGTCGGACGACCAGAGCCTGGGCGAGATCGTGGTCACCGCTGAAAAGCGCGAACAGAGCCTTCAGGCGATTCCGGCGTCGATCACGGCTTTCGGCAGGCAGCAGTTGGAGACGAAGGGCATTACCGGCATCGCCGACCTGCTGGGCGCGGTGCCCAATGTGCAACTGACCCCCTTTCCCAATGTCGCCACCAGCCAGCGGACCTTCATTCGCGGCATCGGTAATGTGAACGACCAGATCACCCAGGATCCCAGTGTCGCCGTCTATGTCGACGGCATCTATTCGGCGCGGATACAGGGGCAGGCGACCGACGTTGCAGAGCTGGAGCGGGTCGAGGTGTTGCGCGGCCCCCAGGGCTCGCTTTATGGCCGCAACGCGACGGGCGGGGCGATCAACTTCATCACCAAGGCGCCCGAGTTCGGCAAATTCTCGGCAAGTCAGCGCCTGAGCATGGGCAATTACGACCTGTTCGAGGCGCGAACCTTCGTCAACGTGCCGCTGGGCGATCATCTGGCGGCGCAACTCTCTTATTATCATTCACAGCGCGACGGCTTCGTGCAGAATCTCGGCACAGGGGCGGCGCGGTTCGGCGACCGCCGCCGCGATGCCTACCGGGCGGCCGTGCGCTGGGCCCCGGTCGATGGCCTCGACATCCGCTACGCCTATGACCGCAGCGACGTGGGCGACACCGCGCCCTATGCGCTGGTGCCCGTCGGTTTCTACCCGGTCAAGGCGAAGCGTCCTACGCAATCGTCGCCGTTCGTGCGCGATCTGCAGCGTAACGACATCACCGCGCAGGGGCATTCGCTGACCGTCAGCTATGACATCGCGGACGGCATGCAGATCAAGAGCCTGACCGGCTACCGCAAGCTCGACACGCAATATAATCAGAATAACGCGCCTGGGATCTTCGGTCCATTCCCCGCCAACCGGAACCAGTTTTTTCAAAAGCAGGACCAGTTTTCGCAGGAATTGCAGATCATCGGCGAAGCGGCGGACCAGCAGCTACAATATGTCGCCGGCCTGTTCTATTTCGAGGAATCAGCCAGGAACTACGACACGTCGCGCCAGTATAATTTCAACGCCGCCAGGCCGGGCCTGAATTATATCGAGCGTCGCGTCACGGCCAAGAACAAGGCCTACGCTGCCTACGCTCAAGCCACCTACAGTCCTGAAGCGTTCAATAGGCGCCTGCACTTGACGCTCGGCGGTCGCTATTCCTATGATAAGCGCGAGGGCAGCTTCCAGCGGACCGTTACCCCTGCCATAGGGCCGCAAGTCGTTGGCGCATACGGCGAAGGTCATCGCACATCGCGAGATTTCAGTCCAAGCGCAACGATTGCTTTCGACATCACGTCCAGCGCCAACGTGTATGCAAAGGTGGTCAGTGGTTATAAGACCGGCGGCTTTAACGTCAACGCGTCCGCCCTGGCCAAATTCATCGCCGGTTTCGGGCCGGAGGATGTCCTGTCCTACGAAGCGGGCATCAAGTCGGAATGGCTGGATCGGCGGCTGCGTTTCAATCTCGCGGCGTTCCACATGAACTACAAGGATATCCAGGTCGGAGTTCCCGACGCGACGAACCCGACGCTGGTGGACATCATCAACGCCGGCAAGGCGCGCATCGACGGCTTTGAACTGGACATTACGGCGCAGCCGGCACGCGGCCTGACCTTCACCGCCAATTATGGCTATCTCGACGCCCGCTTCACCCGGATCATCAACAGCGCCGGCGCCAACATCGCGTCCGGCTTCCCGTTCGTGCAAGCGCCCAGGCATACGCTGACGACGGCGATCGACTATAGTTTCCCGGAGACCCCGATCGGAACGCTGAGCGCCAATCTCAGCTATTCGTTCGTCGACAAGCAGTTCAGCCAGCCGGGCGACGCCCGCTACGTCATACCCGACTATGGCCTGCTGGACGCGCGGATCACGCTGGCCGATATTCCGGTCCGGGGGCTTGACGCCAAGCTGTCGGTCTGGGGCAAGAACCTGACCGACAAGGACTATTATATCACGCGCGCCAACTTCTTCGCGCCAGGCGCCCAGTTCGGCACCCCGCGCACCTATGGGCTGGACCTGATGATCGCTCTGTGATCCGGCGCGCAAAGAAGTTCGAGGAGACTGTAGATGCCTGCCAAACGCCCAAATTTCCTTCTGATCGTGGCCGATGACCTCGGCTATTCGGATCTGGGGGCATTCGGCGGGGAGATCGATACGCCCCATCTCGACGCGCTGGCGCGCGCAGGGGTGCGGCTCACCGATTTTCATTCCGCGCCCGCCTGTTCGCCGACGCGCGCGATGCTGATGACCGGGACCGATCCGCATATCGCGGGGATCGGCACGATGCTGGAGGTGGCGCACCCCGACTTCACCGGCGCGCCAGGCTATGAGGGGCATCTGAACGATCGCGTCGTGACCGTCACGGAATTGCTGCGCGACGGCGGCTATCACACGATCCTGTCGGGCAAATGGCATCTGGGGGAAACCACGACCAGCATCCCCGCGGCGCGCGGCTTCGCCCGTTCCTTCACCCTGCTGCCGGCGGGTGGCAGCCATTATGGCCATGGCGACACCAACCGCTTTTCCACGGTCGACGCCAACTATCAGGAAGACGGCGTCGCGGTGACGCAGCTGCCCGACGGCTATTATTCGTCGGACTATTTCGCGACCCGCATGATCGAATTTCTGGACGAGAGGCCCAAGGACAAGCCCTTCTTCGCCTATCTGCCCTTCACCGCGCCGCACTGGCCGTTGCAGGCGCCCGACGAGAGCATCACGAAATATCGCGGCTATTATGATGACGGGCCGGATGTCCTGCGCGAACGGCGGCTGGCCCGCCTCAAGGAACTGGGCCTGTGTCCGCCCGACGTGGCGGCGCATCCGTTCGTGGGCGGACCCGAATGGACGGCCATGACGGAAGCGGACCGGGCGTGGTCGGCTCGCTCGATGGAGGTCTATGCCGGTATGGTGGACCGGATGGACTGGAATGTCGGCCGCGTGGTCGACCATCTGCGGGCGTCGGGCGATCTTGATGACACTATCGTCCTGTTCCTGTCCGACAATGGCGCGGAAGGAGCGATTGTGGAGGCGATGCCGATCTATGGCAAGATCATCGAAGATCGCGTCCAGCAGCATTTCGATAACAGCATCGACAATCTCGGCCGTCCGAACAGCTGCATCTGGTATGGCCCCCGCTGGGCGCAGGCGGCAACCGCGCCGTCCCGGTTGCACAAGGCATTCACGACGCAGGGCGGCATCCGCGTCGTCGCCTTTGCCAGCGGCCCCGGCGTCACCCGCAACGAGGGCATCGGCGGCGCCTTCAGCACCGCGATGGATATTCCGGCGACGCTGCTCGACTGGGCCGGGATCGCGCATCCCGGCAACAGCTACGAAGGACGGAAGGTCAGCCCGCTGCGCGGGCGGTCGATGGCGCCCTATCTGTCCGGCACTGCGCCCACCGTGCACCCGGCCGGCGCGGAGACGGGATGGGAACTGTTCGGCCGCCGCGCCATCCGCCGCGACAACTGGAAAGCCATATGGCTGCGCCAACCCGAGGGCGAAGGCGCGTGGGAGTTGTTCGACCTGTCCGCCGATCCGGGGGAAACCGATGACCTGGCGCAACGCGAGCCGGCGATATTGGCTGAATTGATCGCCGCATGGGACCGTTATGCCGCCGATACAGGGGTAGTCGGCGTGCCCGCGAGCATATTCGAGATGGAAGGCGAGCTTCTGGGATGACCCACACGGGCAGCGCCGACCGCATATCGGGCCGCAGGCTGGCGGCATTCTCCACGATCGGCATCGCCACCGGCGGGCTGAACGTACCCCTCCAGGCGTTCCTGCCGGCCTTCTATATCGCGGCGGGCACCATGAGCCTGCAAACGGTCGGCACCGTGTTCATGATCAGCCGCCTGTGGAGCGCGATTTCCGATCCTGCGATCGGCTGGCTGTCCGATCATAGCCGGACACGATGGGGCCGCCGCAAGCCTTGGGTGATCGGCGGCGGCCTATTGTTTTTGCTGGGCATCGGCCTGCTTTTCTATTCACCTGCCGGCGTCGGTCCGCTCTATCTTGGCATCAGCCTCCTCCTCCTGTGTCTTGGCTGGACGGCCACCGCGACGCCGCTTTACGCCTGGGGCGGAGAATTGTCCGCCGATCCCCGTGAACGAAGCCGCATCCAGGCCTATATCCAGACCGGCGCTTCATTGGGGGTTTTCCTGGTCTTGCTCATGCCGGCGTTGCTGGACGTCGCGGGCTATGGCGGCATCGCTGTCCGGGTACCGCTGATGGGCGGGCTGCTGGCGCTGGCGCTTGTCATCGGGCTCGTGCTGATCGCGTCGCTCTACAGCGAGAGCATTGCGCCCGTGGCGCAAAGCACGGCAACGTCAGCGCCGCGCTGGCGGGAATCCCTTCGCGCGCTCGGGCGCGACGCGATGCTGTGGCGGATCATACTGTCGGACTTTTTCGTGACGCTCGGCCAAGGCTGCCGGGGCGCGGTCTTCCTGTTCTTCGTGACCTATTATCTGGGGCTCGGCACGGCGAGCATCCTGCTGCTGGTGCAATATGCCGCTGGCATCCTGGCCTCGCCGCTTTGGGCGCAGATCAGTTACCGCCTGGGCCGGATCAGGACGCTGATCGCGGCAGAGGCGGTGCAGGTCGTGATCAACCTGGCGCTGCTGCTTGTCGTCGCGCACCGTCCCTGGCTGTTTGTGCTGCTGCTGGTCGCGCAGGGCCTGACGCAAGGGTCGGGCAATCTGATGCTGCGCGCAATGATCTACGATGTCGCCGACCAGCACAGGGCGCGCAGCGGGATCGAACGTGCCGGATTATTCTCGTCGATCTTCAACATCACGACCAACGCCGCCTTTGCCTTGGCGGTTGGAATTTCCTTTGCGGTGATCGGATGGTTCGGTTTCAGCCCCGGGCAGGCCAACAGCCCGCAGGCGATGCAGGGATTGCGCCTCTTCTTCGCGCTGGGCCCCGCATTGGGACACCTGCTGTCGATCCTAGTCATATGGGGTATCCGCAGGGGCGCCGAAGCGTCTTGACGAATTGGACCTTCCATGCAGCCTCCATATTCTGGCACCTTGTCAGCCGTGGGCATGCTGCCCTTTTGTGTCAGTATGGGCTTAGCGCTGGCGAATGAATCAGTCATCGAAGCGGCAATGAGGGCGTTAATCGAGGCCATCTCACGGTCCAAATGACCGGTTTCGGTTAAAAAAAAAGCGGACATTCGAAATCGAACAATCAAATGGCCGCTTTGCCCCAGCGCCCAGTGAAGTGGCCCCTCGTCCGAGGCGAGGAGCCAACAATTCAAATCTCGGTATTCTCGACAGGGCAAGCGCGTCTTCCAGGTCGATCCCGAGATAGCGCACGGTGTTCTCGATCTTGCTATGACCAAGAAGGATCTGGAGCGAGAAAATGCACAGCTGAAGAAGCTGGTGCCCGATCTCGCGCTGGACAAGGCGATCCTGTAGGAGGCCTCGAAGCTAACTTTTTGAGCCCCTCCCGTCGCCGCGAGGCGATCGAGCAGGTCCGTCCGGTGTCTGAGCGGCGGACCTGCCGTGTTCTGGTTCAGCATCGTTCGACGCAGCGACAATCGTCCGAATGACAGCGATGAGCAGCACCTGACGGCCGACATCATTACGCTGGCCAAGGATTATGGGCGGTACGGCTATCGCCGTATCCATGCGCTGCTGGCCCGTGCGGGCTGGCAGGTCAGCCTGTTGGTGGTCGAGCACATCTGGCGGCGGGAGGGTCTCAAAGTGCCGAAGCGGCAACCAGGACGCCGTCGGCTGTGGCTGGGCGACGGGTCGTGCATCCGGCTGCGTCCACAGCATCACGGGCATGTCTGGTCCTGCGACTTCGTCGAGGATCAGACGCACTATGGCCGCAAGTTCCGGATGCTCAACATCATCGACGAGTTCAGCCGGAAAACGCAGTTCAGCGCAGCTAATGCCTGGCGATGGTGCCGCTGCGACGGTTCCGCTCGAACGACGTGCTCGTCGGCCTGCTCATCGAGCATGGGCCGCCCAGCATATCAGGTCCGACACGATCCCGAGTTCGTCGTCCATGCGATGCGCGAGTGGCTGGGCCGGCTCGGCGTCACCATCCTCTACATCGAGCCCCGCAGCCCGTGGGAGAACAGCTATAGCCTTGAGGAGGTGCGGGTCGTCACGGGCTGGTCGCGCGATCACTACAACCGCGCTCACCCGCATAGTAGCTTGGGATAACCACATCAGCAAGGGAACCTGTAGCAACAGCCGCACGGCTCGCGGACGCTGGGCTGGAGCGGGTCGAGTTGTTGGACGAGGATACCTACAGCCAGTCCCACCGCTTTTATAGCTACCGCCGCTCCTGCCATCGCGGGGAAAGCAGCTACGGCCGCCAGATTTCGATGATCGCGGTGGGATGAGTGCCGTGAATGAACCTCGTCCCCAGCAGCTTCGAACGTTGATTGCCGTTGCCTATACTCGCAACGCGGAGTGATCCGCCTCCCCGTCAATTACGAAGCGGTGTATCGCATGCCATCGCCGAGATGGAGCAGCATTGGGCAACGTGAGACGCCAGCGCCTCGCGCAAAGCAATCCGCAGGCTGATCGAGACGATGGTCGTCCATCGGGGCACGGCCGAGGCGGCAGCCATCGTCCGCTGGAACTGCACGGCGATCTGTTCAGGATGATTGAGCTTGCTGAGACTGCTGCTGCTGGCGGAAGCGGCAGGGGCCCGAACGCACGAAAGCCTCAGCGCATGGGCGCTGGGGCTTTCGTGTGACCTTGTTTTGGTTGCGGGAGTAGGATTTGAACCTACGACCTTCAGGTTATGAGCCTGACGAGCTACCGGGCTGCTCCATCCCGCGACACTTTTGTTTTCCTCAAGCGCCTGCGGCTGCATCG
>NZ_ATHO01000150.1 GCF_000445065.1 Sphingobium quisquiliarum P25
TAGGAGAGCAAGGATGCAGGACGATCCTGTCGTTATCGCTGGCTATGCCCGCACCCCGATGGGGGGTTTCCAGGGCGCGCTTTCGGCGCTCAAGGCCACTGAACTCGGCACGGTGGCGGTCAAGGCCGCTGTCGAGCGCGCGGGCGTGCAGCCGGACGCTGTGGACCGCATCTATATGGGCTGCGTGCTTCCCGCCGGGCTTGGTCAGGCGCCCGCACGGCAGGCGGCGCTGGGCGCTGGCCTTCCCCGGTCGGTCGAAGCCACCACGGTCAACAAGATGTGCGGATCGGGCATGCAGGCGGCGATCATGGCGGCCGAAGCGATTGCCGCGGGCGGGGCCGGGATCATCGTCGCGGGCGGCATGGAAAGCATGACGAACGCCCCCTATGCCCTGCCCAAGCACCGCTCCGGCGCGCGCATCGGCCATGACCGCGTCATCGACACGATGATGATGGACGGGCTTGAGGACGCCTATGAACCGGGCAAGGCCATGGGCGTCTTCGCCGAACAGGCCGTGCGCGACTATCAGTTCACGCGCGAGGAGCAGGATGATTATGCGATCCGCTCGCTCAACCGGGCCAGAGCGGCGATCGAGGCTGGCGCTTTCGTGCGCGAGATCGCGCCCGTCACCGTCCCCGGCCGGAACGGCGGCACGATCGTCGATACCGACGAACAGCCGGGCAAGGCGAAGCCGGACAAGATTCCCGGCCTCAAACCAGCATTCGTCAAGGACGGCACGATCACCGCCGCGAATGCCTCGTCCATCTCCGATGGCGCAGCCGCGCTCGTGCTGACGCGCAAAAGCGTCGCCGAAAGCCACGGATTGCCCATCGTCGCCACGGTTGCCGCCACAGCCGCCCACGCGCATGAGCCCGCGCTGTTCACGACCGCGCCCGTGCCCGCGATCCGCAAGGTACTGGACAAGGCTGGCTGGTCGGTGGACGATGTCGATCTGTTCGAGGTGAATGAGGCCTTCGCCGTCGTCGCCATGATCGCGGCGAGAGACCTCGGAATCCCGGCGGACAAGCTCAACGTCAACGGCGGCGCGACCGCTCTTGGTCATCCGATCGGCGCGAGCGGCGCGCGCATCGTGGCGACGTTGATTGCCGCGCTTCAAAATCGCGGTCTCAAGCGGGGCGTGGCGTCGCTGTGCATCGGCGGCGGCGAAGCGACCGCCATGGCTATCGAACTCAACTGATCGTCCGAAAAGGGGTTTGCATGATTATCGAAGGAGTTGCCGCCATCGTGACCGGCGGCGCATCGGGCCTGGGCGGCGCGACCGCAGCGCGACTCGCGAGGGCAGGCGCGAAGGTGACGATCTTCGACCTGAACGCCGAACTGGGCGAAGCGCATGCGAAGGCGATCGGCGGCCGTTTCGCACAGGTCGACGTCACTGACGAAACCGCCGTCGAAACCGCGATCGAGGAAGCCGAGGCGCTAAACGGGAAAGCGCGCATCCTCGTCAACTGCGCTGGCATCGGCCCTCCGGCGAAAGTCATCGGCCGCGACGGCAAGGCAATCCCGCTCGCGGACTTTTCGAAGATCGTGACCATCAACCTGATCGGCAGCTTCAACGTCCTTTCAAAGTTCGCGGCGCGCATCCACGATGCCGACACGGTGGGCGTCGAGGAACGCGGCGTCATCGTCAACACCGCCAGCGTCGCCGCCTTCGACGGCCAGATCGGCCAGGCCGCCTACTCCGCGTCCAAGGGCGGGGTCGTCGGCATGACCCTGCCGATCGCGCGCGAGTTCGCCCGCTACGGCATCCGGGTGATGACCATCGCGCCGGGCATCTTCCTCACCCCCCTGCTCGCCAGCCTGCCGCAGGAGGCGCAGGATTCGCTGGGCAGCCAGGTCCCCTTCCCCGCCCGTCTCGGCCAGCCTGACGAATATGCGCTGATGGTCGAGCAGATCGTCGCCAATCCGATGCTGAACGGCGAGGTCATCCGCCTGGACGGCGCGATCAGGATGGCGCCGAAATGAGCGGCGCCGGACCAGAGCGCACCGCCGCCATCGCGGCCAGGGTGGAAGCCTTCGTCCGCGATGTGGTGGCGGCCTATGAAACCGACCCCCGCCGCGACCATCATGACTGTCCGGCGGAGGAACTGGTCGCCGAACTCAAGCAGAAGGCGCGCGAAGCCGGGGTTCTGACGCCGCACATCCTGCCGGACGGCAGTCACCTCACCCAGCGCGAGACCGCGATCGTGCTTGCAAAGACGGGCCTGTCGCCCCTGGGCCCGCTCGCCTGCAACACGGCCGCGCCCGACGAGGGCAATATGTATCTGCTGGGCAAGGTGGGCAGCCCGCAGATCAGGGAGCGGTTCCTGAGGCCCCTGGTCGAAGGACGCACCCGGTCCGCCTTCTTCATGACCGAACCGGCGCTGGAGGGCGGCGCTGGCTCCGACCCGTCGATGATGATGACAGCCTGCCATCAGGACGGCAATCACTGGGTCATCAACGGGCGCAAGGCATTCATCACCGGGGCGAAGGGCGCGGGCATCGGCATCGTCATGGCCAAGTCGGCGGACGGCGCCTGCATGTTCCTGGTCGACCTGCCCGATCCGGCGATCCGCATCGACCATATCCCCGGCACGATCGACAGTTCGATGCCCGGCGGCCATGCCGTGCTGACCATCGACAATCTGCGGGTGCCCGCCGATCAGATGCTGGGGAATTCTGGCGAAGGCTTCCAATATGCGCAGGTGCGCCTCAGCCCGGCGCGGCTGTCGCACTGCATGCGATGGCTGGGCGCTTGCATTCGCGCGAATGAGATCGCCACCGACTACGCCAACCGGCGCATGGCCTTCGGCAAGACGCTGATCGACCACGAAGGCGTGGGTTTCATGCTCGCGGAAAACCTGATCGACCTGAAACAGGCCGAACTGATGATCGATTGGTGCGCGGATGTGCTGGACACGGGATCGCTTGGCACGGCCGAAAGCTCCATGACCAAGGTCGCGGTGTCCGAAGCGCTGATGCGGGTCGCCGATCGCTGCGTCCAGGTAATGGGGGGCATGGGCGTCACCAAGGACACGATCGTGGAGCAGGTATTCCGTGAGATCCGGGCCTTCCGCATCTATGATGGCCCGACCGAGGTCCATAAATGGAGCCTCGCCAAGAAGATCAAGCGCGAATGGAAAGCGGCGCAAGCCGGGACGGAACAGCCGTGAGCGCCCTGGGGCAGGAGGTCAATGCCGGGACAAGCCCGGTGCGCGACGCCCATCGTTTTGACGAGGAGGCGCTGGAGCGCTGGATGACGGCGCATGTCGAGGGCTATCGCGGGCCGCTGACGGTCGAGCAGTTCAAGGGCGGGCAATCCAATCCGACCTACAAGCTGGTGACTCCGGGCCGCAGCTATGTGCTCAGGCGCAAGCCGCCGGGAACTACGCTGAAGGGCGCGCATGCGGTCGATCGCGAGGCGCGGGTGCTGACGGCGCTAGGCGGCACCGGCTTCCCGGTGGCGCGGGTCTATGGCCTGTGCACTGACGAAAGCGTCATCGGCAGCTGGTTCTATGTCATGGAAATGGTCCAAGGGCGCATCTTCTGGGATGCCACCTTCCCCTCCGTGGCCCGCGACGAGCGCCCCGCCTATTTCGACGCGATGAACGCCACGATCGCGCAGTTGCACGGCGTCGACTATGCGGCGATTGGCCTGGAAGATTATGGCAGGCCGGGCAACTATTTCACGCGGCAGATCGGCCGCTGGTCGCGCCAATATCTGGAAGATCAGGATGCCGGGCGCGACCCGGACATGGACGCGCTGATCGCCTGGCTGCCGGATCATATTCCCGCTGGCGAGGAAAGCAGCATCGTCCATGGGGATTTCCGCTGCGACAATATGATCTTCCACCCCACCGAGCCGCGCGTGCTGGCAGTGCTCGACTGGGAACTCTCGACGCTTGGGCATCCGCTTGCCGACTTCGCCAATCACGCGATGATGTACCAGATGCCTCCCGATATCGTCGCGGGGCTGGGCGGAACGGACCTTCAGGCGCTGAACATCCCGTCAGAGGCGGATTATGTCGCCGCCTATTGCGCACGCACCGGCCGCACCGGCATTCCCAATTGGGATTTCTACGTCGCCTTCAACTTTTTCCGGCTGGCGGCAATCTTCCACGGCATCAAGGGGCGCGTGATACGCGGCACCGCCGCATCAGCCCATGCACGCGAACGCGCCCAAGCCCTGCCCCGCCTGTCCGCTCTGGCACGCCAGGCGATGGAGAAATGCAAGTGAGCGACCTGCCCGTTCTGTTTGAGATCGACGGCGCGATCGCGACGCTGACGCTGAACCGCCCTGCGGCGGGCAACACAGTGAACCAGCCAATGGCGGACGCGCTTCTGGACGCGGCCATGCGGTGCGACACCGATCCGGCAATCCGCTGCGTCGTGCTGACAGGCATGGGGAAGCTGTTCTGCGGCGGCGGGGACATCAGCGCCTTTGCCGACGCGGGTGACCAGGTCCCGGTCTTTCTCAATAGGCTGGCGGGAACGCTGCACATGGCAGTGACGCGGCTTCTGCGCATGCCCAAGCCCTTGCTGGTGCTGGTGAATGGCCCTGCGGCCGGCGCCGGGCTCAGTCTCGCCATTTCGGGCGACGTCGTGATCGCGGCGGAATCGGCGCACTTCACCGCCGCCTATGGCAGCGTCGGCTTAACCCCCGACGGCGGCATGTCCTGGCTGCTGCCGCGTCACGTCGGGCTGCGCCGCGCGCAGGAAATCATCATTACCAATCGCCGCGTGTCGGCTGAAGATGCCGCCACCATCGGCATGGTCACGCGGACGGTGCCGGACGCCGATTTCGCGGAGGAGGGGGCACGCACTGCGCAAATGCTGGCCCACAGCGCGACCGCTTCCATCGCAGGCGCCGGCGCGCTCCTCCTCGAAAGCGCAAGCAGTCCGCTGGAGAGCCAATTGGAGCACGAGACTCGCGCCATAACCGCGGCTGGCGGTTCAGATGAATGCCAAGCCATATTGGAGATTGATGCCGGCCAGCGGCGCGGGCAGATCGCGCATGTAGTAGGGGGGCGCGCCGACCAGGCTGCACAATTGGCCGAACGACCAGTTGGTGGGCGCGACTGGCATCTCGTTTTCGGGCAGGATCAGCGCGAAACGTTCGGGCTCGTCACGGCGGGCTTCGCCCCCTACCTCACGCCGACTCCCCTGCATTCAAGGTGCCACGGCGCAACTGATCGCGCTCCATGCTCTCGAACAGGGCGGTGAAGTTTCCTTCGCCGAACCCTTCATCCTTCTTGCGTTGAATGAATTCGAAGAAGACCGGCCCGATCGTGGCTTGCCCGAAGATCTGGAGCAGCAAGCGAGGATCGCCCTGCTGCGTCGAACCGTCGAGCAGGATACCGCGCTTCTGCAATTCCGCGACCGGCTCGCCATGGCCGGGCAGGCGTTCGTCAAGCATCTCATAATAGGTGGCGGGCGGTGCGGTCATCAACGGGGTGCCCAGCGCCTTGAGCTTGTCCCACGCGGCGATGAGGTCGTCGCACAGGAAGGCGATATGCTGGATGCCTTCGCCATTATAGGCGCGCAGGAATTCTTCGATCTGGCCGCCGCCAGCCTTGCCCTCTTCGTTCAAGGGGATACGGATCTTGCCGTCGGGCGCGGTCATCGCCTTGCTGGTGAGGCCGGTATATTCCCCCTTGATGTCGAAATAGCGAATCTCGCGGAAGCCGAAGACGCGCTCGTAGAAGCTCGCCCAATGGGCCATGCGGCCGCCATAGACATTGTGGGTCAGGTGATCGATTATCTTGAAACCGGCGCCTTCGGGGTGCCGGTCGACGCCCGGTTCGTACACGAAGTCGATATCATAGATGGACAGGCCGCCATCCTCATCTTCGTAGCGGTCGATGAGATAGATGATCGATCCGCCGATGCCGCGGATTGCAGGCAGGCGCAATTCCATGGGGCCGGTCTTGACATCCACCGGCTCGGCGCCTCGTTCGACCGCCAGTTCATAAGCCTTGGCCGCGTTGCGCACGCGCCAGCCCATGCCGCAGGCCGATGGACCATGTTCGGCCGCGAAATAGGCGGCGGGGCTGCGCGGCTCGTAATTGGCGATCAGGTTGATGCCGCCCTGCCGCCACAGTTGCACGTCCTTCGACCGGTGCCGGGCGATCATGACGAAGCCCATGGCGGCGAACACCGGTTCAAGCATGCCTTTAGCGGGCGCGCTGAATTCGACAAATTCGAAACCGTCGAGGCCGAGGGGATTGTCGAACAGGGTCATGGACCGGTTCCTCTCAAGATTTTCCGGGAGCGAAATGATGAGTGATTCATACCCTTGCTCTTGCTTCGGCACGGGCCTGGGTGCCTGCGTGAAGGACCCGGTCCGCAGGCATGAGGGCACCGGCGTCGATCGGTTGGTGGCCGCGCAGCCGCTCATAGACGGGCCCCAGGTCAGCGTCGCGGGTCTGCCGGAGGAGATCTTCGAAGCTGTCGATCACGAAGTAGTTCTGCTGATAATCGTCGATCCGGTAGCGCGTGCGCATGACCCGCTCCAGGTCGAAGGCGATCCGGTTCGGGGACGGATCGTCAAGCGCGAACAGGCTTTCGCCATAGGATGAGACGATTCCGGCGCCATAGAGCTTCAGGCCGCCTCCACCTCCATCCCGGATGAGGCCGAATTCGACCGTATACCAGTAGAGGCGCGCCAACGCCTCGATCATGCCAAGCTTGGCGGCGCGCAGGCCGCCCTCGCCATAGGCCTGCATATAGTCGGCAAAGGCCGGGTGGACGAGCAGCGGCACATGCCCGAACACATCATGGAAGATGTCCGGCTCTTTCAGGTAATCAAGTTGTTCAGGCGTCCGAATGAAGCGCCCGGCCACGAAGCGGCGATGAGCGAGATGGTCGAAAAACGTCTCGTCGGGGACGAGGCCCGGCACAGCGACAACCTGCCAGCCGGTGGCCCTGAACAGGCGATCGTTCAGTTCATCGAAATCGGGAATGCCGGGCCTGGTCATGCGCAGGACGTCCAGGCCTTCGATAAATGCCGGGACCACGCGGTCCGGCAGCATCCCGGCCTGGCGCGCAAACAGGCGGTCCCATGTCGCATGCTCCTCCGCAGAGTAGGAGGCCCAATCCTGCGGAATGGTCCAGTCGGTAGCCGCTCCGGGCGGTGGCGCGCTATGGTTCGACATGATAATGAATCCAACCATTTCCAGCGAAAAATGGGTTCAGTCTTGGCATGCCTGCGGATGCTTGGACAGCATGTCTCAGATGGGACGCCTTGAATGAAATTTCCACATCATGGGGAAAATGCTGGCGGTGGACTGGCGGTGCGCCACGCTGGAGGCAGGCCCTGGATGAATGCAGAGGTTACGGCTTCGCCTCGGCGGGCGTGGCCAGCGTGGTGTCCTTTGCTGCCGCAGGGGGCATCAATTCCCTGATCACGCCCCAATAGCCGCGCGTGATGTGCGCGTCCGCCGCATAGACCGGGTCGGTCATCAAATGCCTGTGCAACCGGAGCAGGTTGGTCCAGGGCACCGATGGGAACAGATGATGTTCCAGATGATAGCTCACATTGAAGGGCGCGATCAGGAACCGGTCGAGAAGCGTGGGGATGACGGTGCGCGTGCCGTTAAGTTCCCGCTCATTGGCGACGCCGTTATGTTCGGCCATCGCCCGAATCCGGTTGAAGACATTGGCCCAGAGGAATTGAGGGATCAGCAAGAGGCACAATATCTGCCAGCGCCAGGGCGACCACAGCATCAGGCCGTAAAAACACAGCGCCCAGACCACATAACGAATGCGCAGGCTCAGCGGAAAGTCGTAGCCGAAACGTCCGGGATTGTGGAAGTTAGCGAAGGGCGCCCAGACCCGGCTGTCCCGCGCCATCCGATGGAAATTGAGGCCAAGCGCACTGCGGACCAGCAGCCAGGTCATGGCGGGGCCGCTTTTGGGGAAATGCTGGTCAGGGTCCCTCCGTTGGACGCGATAGTCGCGGTCGCGCAGGGTGTTGGTGTAGCGGTGGTGATACATATGGTTCGCGCGGTACAGGTGAATGCTGAAACCGAGCGGGTAAGCGACGAATATATCGCCGATCAGGTCGTTGATGCGGCGGTTGCTGAACAGCATCCCGTGACAGGCGTCGTGCATCATCACCGCCAGGCACTGAATGCGCGACCCGATGACGAGCCCGGCAAGCAGGTAAACCGGAACCCGGTCGACATGAATCGCGATCGCCCCGGCCCCGATGGCGATCACCCATTGCAAAAGGAGCAGCAGCGCATTGCGCCGGTCGTCGATCACCGAAAGTTCCCGGATCAGCGCCAGCGTGCCACGCCGCGAGTAGCGGTATCCGGGCGGACGCTCCGTGGCGATTTCTTCCATGGGAGTATGTCTCCGAATAGAGCGCTGACGTGGGCCGGACGCTATGACCGCCGCGATCCGGCGTCAAGCGCTGGCCCGGACGCGCGTCACTGCCTCGCGCCGGTCAGCTTGCCACCAGCCTCAATCCCGACCGGCGGTTCTGGGCTCTGTAACCATCCGCCTTGGCATCCATCCTTTCGAATGAGTGGATGGTGAGGCCCGGCAGCAGGGCGATGGCGTCGACCTGATCCGCGCCGATCAGATAATCGTCGCCCAGGAACAGCTTCGCCGCACGACCACCCCGTACAGGCGCGCGCAGGAACACTTCGCTGCGTCCGCCGCGCGCGCGCGTCAGCAGTTGCGCCAGAGCATCCACCGCGCCCGGATCGCTGGCGTCGATCACCAGCTTCATCCGAGAGGCGCTGGCAAGCTGGTGGAAGGGTTCGACGCCCCTGATCGTCACGCGGGGCGTTTCCTCCCCCGGCAAGCGGTCCAGTTCCACCATCAGCAGCGCGCAGTCGCCTTCGCGCGCCATATCCTCGATGGCCTTGCACGCATCATCTTCGAAGCAGCTCGCCTGAAACTGGCCGCTGCTGTCGGAGAAGGTCGCGGCGGCATAACGCGCGCCGCGCCGGGTTTCGCGCCAGCGCACCTCTTCGACCATGGCCGCCATCACGGCGCTGGCGCGGCCGCCTTCCGCCACCGGCTCGGCACAGATCGCGCCATAGCTTTTCGCCCCCCGCGCTTCGGCAAGGTGACGATAGCGATCGACCGGGTGGGCGGAGAAATAGAAGCCGAACGCTTCCTTTTCCTGCGCCATGCGATCAGCGGTGGACCAGGTCTGATGCGGCGGAATGCGGACGTCGGCATGAGGCGTTTCGACATCGCCGAAAAGCCCGCCCTGCCCGCTTTCGCGCGCCTCGGCGGCGCTGGCCGCGACGCTCAATATCGTGTCGGCGGCGGCGTGGACGCCAGCGCGATCGGGGTGAATGCCGTCGAACGCGCCCGACGCGGCCAGGCTTTCCAGCTGCCGCCGGTTCAGAAGGCGCGGTTCGATGCGGTCGGCAAAATCGTCCAGCGACGTGAAAGGCCCGCCCATGTCCCGTTCGGCGACAAGCTGCTCCATCGCCTTTTCGCCCACGCCCTTAAGACCGCCCAGCGCGTAACGGACGGCAAAGCCAAGGCGCGGGTCGCCGCCTTCATGTTCGATCGCTTCGACCGAGAAATCGGCAAGGCTGCGGTTGATGTCGGGGGGCAGGCAGGTCAGCCCCATGCGCCGCATATCGTCAACGAAGACGGTGAGCTTGTCAGTCAGATGGATATCGAACGCCATCGACGCGGCATAGAATTCCGCCGGATAATGCGCTTTCAGCCATGCCGTCTGATAGGCGAGCAGGGCATAGGCGGCGGCGTGGGATTTGTTGAAGCCGTAGCCAGCGAACTTGTCGATCAAATCGAACAGTTCGTTGGCCTTGCCCGCCGAAATGTCGCTCCTGGCGCAGCCTTCAACGAAGCGGGCGCGCTGCGCGTCCATCTCCGCCTTGATCTTCTTGCCCATGGCGCGGCGCAAGAGGTCGGCGTCGCCAAGGCTGTAGCCCGCCAGGATCTGCGCGGCCTGCATCACCTGTTCCTGATAGACGAAGATGCCGTAGGTTTCTTCCAGGATGGGTTTCAGCAGGATGTGCGGATATTCAATCTGTTCCTGCCCGTTTTTGCGCCGCCCGAACATGGGGATGTTGTCCATCGGCCCCGGCCGGTAGAGCGAGACGAGCGCGATGATGTCGGCGAAGTTGGTGGGGCGTACGGCGGCGAGCGTCTTGCGCATGCCTTCGGATTCCAGCTGGAACACGCCCACCGTATCGCCGCGTTGAAGCAGTTCATAGACGGCCGGATCATCCCAGCCGAGGCTGTCGAGATCTACGGTAACGCCCCGCCCGGCAAGCAACTGCACCGCCTTTTGCAGCACCGACAGCGTCTTGAGGCCAAGGAAGTCGAACTTCACCAGTCCCGCGCCCTCGACATATTTCATGTCGAACTGGGTGACCGGCATGTCCGACCGGGGGTCGCGATATAGCGGCACAAGTTGCGAAAGCGGGCGATCGCCGATCACCACGCCAGCCGCGTGGGTGGAACTGTGACGCGGAAAGCCCTCCAGCTTCATCGCATAATCGATCAGGCGCTTGACCTGCCCGTCATTGTCATATTCCGCCCGGAATTCGGCCACGCCGTTCAGCGACCGCTCCAGCGTCCAGGGATCGGTCGGGTGGTTGGGCACCAGCTTGGCGAGGCGGTCGACCTGGCCATAGCTCATTTGCAGCACGCGGCCCGTGTCCTTGAGCACGGCGCGCGCCTTCAGCTTTCCGAAGGTGATGATCTGCGCGACGTGATCGGATCCATATTTCTGCTGCACATAGCGGATGACCTCGCCGCGCCGCGTTTCGCAAAAGTCGATGTCGAAGTCCGGCATCGAAACGCGCTCCGGATTGAGGAAGCGTTCGAACAGCAGCCCCAGTTGCAACGGATCGAGGTCAGTGATGGTAAGCGCCCAGGCGACGACCGATCCAGCGCCCGAACCGCGGCCGGGACCTACGGGAATGTCCTGCGCCTTGGCCCACTGAATGAAGTCGGCAACGATCAGGAAGTAGCCGGGAAAGCCCATCTGGACGATGATGTCGGTTTCGAACTTCAACCGCTCGAAATAGGGCTTGCGGCTTTCCTCGTCCCCTATGCCCTGCTTCTCCAGCCGCGCTTCCAGTCCCGCCATCGCCTGTTCGCGCAGCAGCCGCTCCTCCCCTTCGCGGTCGCCCGCAAGGCTGGGCAGGATCGGCTTGCGCTTGGGGGCGGCGACGGCGCAGCGCTGCGCGACCACCAGCGTGTTCGCCAGGGCTTCGGGCAGGTCCTCGAACAGGCGGCTCATTTCCGCAGCCGGTTTCATCCATGCGTGGGGGCAGCTTTTGCGCCGGTCCGCCGTTTCCACATAAGCGCCGTCGGCGATGCACAGCATCACGTCATGCGCTTCATGGAAATGCGGTTCGGCAAAGCAGGTGGGGTTGGTCGCGACCAGCGGCAGGTCGCGATCATAGGCCAGATCGATGAGGCCGGCCTCCGCCTTTTCCTCAATCGCGTCCGAGCGGCGGCAGATTTCAATATAGAGCCGGCCGGGGAAAAGCGCCTCCAGCCTTTCCGTATAGGCCAAGGCAGCGCCCGGCTGGTCTTCCGCGAACAGGCGGGCCACCGCCCCCTCGCCCCCGGCGGTCAGGGCAATCAGCCCATCCGTCCGCCCTTCCATCGCATCCAGGGTGACATGCGGCGCTTCGTCCACCGGCCGGTCGAGATGGGCCATGGACACAAGGGCGCACAGATTGTCGTAGCCCGCTTCATCCTGCGCATAGAGGGCGATCCAGTCATGCACCGCCGCCGCGTTGGCGGGCCGCCCCGGCCGCAGCACGCCCAGCATCGCGCCGATGATGGGCTGAACCCCTTCGCTCTTGCAGGCGTCGGAAAAGGCCATCGAACCATAGAGGCCATTCCGGTCCGTTATGGCCGCAGCGGGGAAGCCCAGCGTGCGCGCCTGCTTCGCGATCTTCTTCGGCTCGATCGCGCCTTCCAGCATGGTGAAGGAGGAAAAGACGCGGAGGGGTACGAAACCGGCATGGGGCATGGTGCCGTGATAGGCGCGGAACATGATTCGACGCCAGTCCCCGGCGACAGAAAAGCTGTGAGTAAGCGCCCGGCCAAGCCGCGCGGCGCATGAGCGTGAGGGACCGGCAGCCGCGCCCTTCCCCCTTCATGGTGCAATCGGTTAAGCAAGCCCAAACTTCTTGGGCTTAAGGCTGAGGGATGCGTTTATCCACGATTACCAACTGGGCCTATGGCGCCACTGTCGCGCTGACGCTGGCGTCGGGCGCGACCATGCTGATGGCGTCCAGCGCCGAGCAGGCCGAACGCGCCGCCGTCCAGCAGCGCGCCACGCTGGACCAGATGACCAGTGCGCTGCTGGAGGACAGCTATCGCCAGACCGAGCAGGCCCGCGCCTATGCCATTACGGGGGACCCCACCCATCTGATCGCCTACCGCCGGGACAAGGCCGCGCTCCGCTCCGTCGAGCAGCGCATCGCGAACTTCAAGGACGCCGGGGCGACGCCGGGCGAACTCAGTGCCCTGCAACAGGCGCTGCATTGGGTAGACGGGCTGACTGAGGAGCAGGAGGCCGCCTTGTCCGCGGCGCAGGCGGGCAACGGCGATACCGCCCGCGCCATCCTGTTCGGCAATGAATATGGGCGTGAGCTGGACAATGCGGCGGCTCAGGTCGCGAAGTTCCAATATATTCTGGACCAGCGCACCGAAGCGGCCGTTTCCCGCGCCACCGACGCCGCGCGCGAATGGCGGCGCATGTCGGAATTCATGCTGGGCGCGACGGCATTGCTGTTCCTGTGCGTGCTCTACTTCATCCTCAAGCAGCGCATCCTGCGCCCCGTCGTCCGGCTGAGCGATGTCGTGACGCGCCTTGCCGCCCATGATTTCGAGGCGATCCCGCCCGACTTCCCGCAGGTGGACGAAATCGGCGACATGGCGCAGGCCATCCGCATCTTCCGGGAAAACGGCCTGGAAAGGCAGCGGCTGGAGCAGGAACGCGACGCCGACCGGATCATGCGCGATCTGCTGTCGCGCATGACCCAGCGGCTCCAGGGCTGCGACAGCACCAGCGACCTTGTCGAAGTGGTCCGCCGTTTCGCGCCGGAGATCGCGACCGGCTTTGCGGGAAGGCTCTACATCCATGACGCCCGGCGCAACGCCATGCGGCAGGCCTGCGAATGGCTGTCCCCCGCTGCGTCGGCCCTGGAATTTTCGCCCGGAGCCTGCTGGGCGCTGCGCCGTGGCCAGTTGCACAAGCCCAGCGGCGAGATGATCGACATTCCCTGCGAGCATCTGGGCGAAGGGATGACCCGGCCGACCATCTGCGTTCCCCTGTCCGTTCAGGGGGAAAGCATCGGGCTGCTCTATTTCGAGGAACCGGCGAGCGTCCTGCCCGCGCAACGGGAACGGGCCGAGAAATATCTGGAGATGCTGGCCGAGAATATCGGGCTTGCGCTCGCCAACCTGCGGCTGCGCGATGCGTTGCGCGAAATGGCGATGGTCGACGCGCTCACCGGCCTGTCGAACCGGCGGCGGTTCGATACGGCGCTGGCCGATGAGACCATGCGGGCGGAGCGCAACAAGTCGCCCCTCGCCTGCCTGATGGTCGATATCGACCATTTCAAGCGGTTCAACGACAGCCATGGCCATGACGCGGGCGACGCGGTGCTGCGCGCGGTGGGCGGCGTGCTGAACGATGCCCTGCGCGAGGATGGATATGCCTTCCGCCTGGGCGGGGAGGAGTTCGTGCTGCTGATGCCCGGCTTCAACCTGGAGCAGGCGATGGCGCGGGCGCGGCAGGTGCAGGAGCATATCCGCAAGCTGCGCGTCGAGCATCGGCGGCAGGAAGTCGGCCCGGTGACCGCCTCCTTCGGGCTTGCGGTCTTCCCCGACCATGGCCGCGCGGAAACATTGGTGCAGACCGCCGACGCCGCCCTGCTGCGCGCCAAGGCGCAGGGCCGCGACCAGATCGTCGTCGCGGCGGTCAGGGACGGGGCGTCAGCCCTGGCCTGATCCATCCTCCAGCAGGCCCTCGTGCAGCCGCACGACGCGGTCCATCTTTTCCGCGAGCCGTTCATTATGCGTCGCGACGAGGGCCGCCGAGCCTTCTTCGCGCACGAGGCGGAGGAATTCGGCCAGCACGATGTCGGCGGTGCGTTCGTCCAGATTGCCGGTCGGCTCGTCCGCCAGCACCAGTGCGGGGCGGTTGGCGAGCGCGCGGGCGACGGCGACGCGCTGCTGCTCGCCTCCCGACAACTGACTTGGACGGTGGTCCAGCCGGTGGCCAAGGCCGAGCGAGGTCAGGAGCGATTCCGCGCGCGCCCGCGCTTCATCCATGGTCCGGTCGCGAATGACCTGCGGCAGGATGACATTTTCGGCCGCGTTGAAGTCGGGCAGCAGGTGATGGAACTGATAGACGAAGCCCAGCGCATCCCGCCGCAACCGGGTGCGGCCGTCATTATCCAGCCTGGCCGCTTCCTCTCCATCGATGCGGATCGACCCGTCGAAGCCGCCTTCCAGCAGCCCCACCGCCTGGAGCAACGTGGACTTGCCCGACCCGGAAGGGCCGAGCAGCGCAACGATCTCTCCCTGCGCGATGTTAAGATCGATGCCCCGCAGCACGTCGATGGTGACGCCGCCCTGGGTGAAGCTGCGCCGCAGCCCCGCGACCTTCAAAATGTCATTCATAGCGCAGCACCTGCACAGGATCGGTATTGGCGGCTTTGAAGGCCGGATAGAGCGTGGCGAGGAAGCTGAAGATCAGCGCCATCAGGCAGATGATGGCAATCTCCACCGGGTCCGGCTTGGCGGGAAGTTCCGTCAGGAATCGGATCGAGGGGTCCCAGAGATTCTGGCCGGTCAGGAACTGGATCGCGTTCACCACGCTCTGCCGGAAGAAGAGGAAGGTGAAGCCAAGCACCATGCCCGCCGCCATGCCGAGCGACCCGATGGTGACGCCCACCGTCATGAAGATCTTGACCAGCCCCGCCCGGCTCGCGCCCATCGTGCGCAAAATGGCTATGTCACGCGTCTTGGCACGGACCAGCATGATCAGCGACGACAATATGTTGAACACCGCCACCAGAACGATGATCGAGAGCACCACGAACATCGCGACCCGCTCGACCGCGAGCGCTTCGAACAGCGATGCGTTCATCTGCCGCCAGTCGGTGACGACCGCGCGTCCGGCGACCTTGGCGGCCAGCGGCTGGAGGATCGCGCCGACCTTGTCCGCATCGACCGTCTCCACCTCTATCATCCCCACGACATCGCCGAGCAGCAGCAGCGTCTGCGCGTCCTCCATGGGCATGACGACGAACGCCTTGTCATAGTCATAGACGCCCACTTCGAAGATCGCCGCGACCTGATAGGCGACCTGGCGCGGCACCGTACCGAAGGGGGTGGACCGTCCCGCCGGATTGATGATGGTCAGGCTGTCGCCGAGCTGGACACCCAGATTTTCGGCGAGGCGCGATCCGATGGCCACCTTCCCGCCATTGGGCGTCAGGTCATCGAGGCTGCCGGCCAGCACCTTGCCCTTGAGCGTCGCATTGCTGCGGATGTCCCTTACGGTCATGCCGCGCACCAGCACCGCTTCGACCCGGCCCTGGAAGCTGCCCAGCAGCGGCTGTTCGATCAGCGGCGTCGCGCTGGTGACGCCGGGCGTCGCCTGCGCTTCCTTCAGCACGGCCCGCCAGTCGGGCAGGCGGCCGCCATAGCCCTGGACCACGGCATGGCCGTTCAAGCCGACGATCTTGTCGAACAGTTCGGCGCGAAAGCCGTTCATGACGCTCATCACGATGATGAGCGCGGCGACGCCAAGCATCACGGCGGCCAGGCTGATCCCAGCGACAAGGAAGATGAAGCCTTCGCCTTTGCCGGGCAGCAGATAGCGCTTGGCGATCATGCGTTCATAGCGAGATAATATCATGTGGCGCGAACGGCCCCTTGAGGAAGGATGTGCCCTGCCCGTCTAGCAGGGTATCGGGTAACGGCAAGCGCCACGGATTGTTGCAAGTCAGCCACAGGGCCGTGAGGAAAATGGCTGCGGCCGGAAATAGCCCGTGACAGCGGGCTGCTGGAGCCATAGCAAGTTTGTCGAAGCACAGGTAAAAATGGCCGTGGTTCAGGGATACTGCATCCCGCTTTGAGCTTAGGGGGCTGAAAAGCGGTTGAGGCAGACCAAGGGGGAGACGAGCAATCGTCCATCAGTGCCCGGATCGTGAAAACACGGTCCGGGCACTTTTGATTCCAGTGGCATTGCATGCGTGCATCATCTTGAATCCCGAAAATCGCTCAACCATATCCGCGTGGCACGGCCGCCGCATGGGGCCGGGCATCGTATCGCCGGATGCCTTTTCGGGTCCGGCATGTTCATTTTGCTCTGTCGGAGATGATGACAATGCGTGGATTTGACCTGACCCCCTATCGCCGCTCGACCGTTGGTTTCGATCGCCTTTTCGACCTGATCGAAAATAATACGAGGTTGCAGCAGAGCGACAATTACCCCCCGTTCAATATCGAACGCCTGTCCGAGGATCGCTATCGCGTGACGCTGGCCGTCGCTGGCTTCCGCCCGGATGAGATCGACATCACCGCCCAGCAGAACCTGTTGCAGGTGATCGGCCGCAAGGATGAGTCCGCATCCAATGACCGCAGCAAGTTCCTGCATGTCGGCATCGCCAACCGCAGTTTCGAACGCCGCTTCGAACTGGCCGACTTCGTGCGGGTGGAAAAGGCCGACCTTGCCGATGGGCTGCTGACGATCGAACTGGTCCGCGAAGTCCCCGAAGCGATGAAGCCGAAGAAGATCGCCATCAATGGCGGCCAGATCGTCGACATCAGCAAGGATCGCGACGCCGCCTGATCAGGCTGGCAAAGGACGGAAATGATGCGGGGCGCGGTCGCAAGGCCGCGCCCTTTTTGCGCCGGGCAAGCTCAAGCTCAGATTTCGACCTGACTGCCCAGTTCCACCACCCGGTTCGTGGGCAGGCGGAAAAACTCCATCGCGCTTTCCGCGTTGCGGAGCATCCAGGCGAAAATCTTCTCCCGCCACAGGGGCATGCCGGGCTTGGCCGATGGCAGCAGCGTCTGGCGGGCGAGGAAGAAGCTGGTGTCCATCATCTTGAACGCCTGGCCGCAGCCCGAAACGTTTTTGAGCGCGGCGGGCACGTCCGGTTCCTGCATGAAGCCATATTGCAGCACGAGACGGAAGAAGCCGCGCCCCAGATCCTCCAGCTTGCAGCGGCCGTCATCTTCCACGACCGGAACGTCCCTGATCTTGACCGTCAGCAGGATCACCCGTTCATGCAGCACCTTGTTGTGCTTCAAATTATGCAGCAGCGCATGGGGGACGCCATCGGGCGTCGATGTCATGAAGACGGCGGTGCCGGGCACCCGCACGGCGCTGTTCGCCGCCGACGCCACGAACACAGGGATCGGCATGGCCGCCTCGCGCAGCCGGTCCTGAACCAGCCTGCGCCCGCGCGACCATGTGGTCAGCAGCGTGAAGACGACGAAGCCGATCAGCAGCGGGAACCAGCCGCCATCGGGCACCTTGGTGAAATTGGCCGCCAGATAGGCGCCGTCCACCAGGAAGAAGATCGCCAGCAGCGGCGCGGAATAATACCAGCGCCATTTCCACAGCCGGTAGAGCAGCACCGTCAGCAGCAGATTGTCGATGAACATGGCCCCCGTCACCGCGATGCCATAGGCGGCAGTGAGGTTGGACGATGTCTGGAACACCAGCACCAGCAGGATGACCATGACCATCAACCCCCAGTTGATCAGGGGGATGTAGATCTGCCCGGCGGTGGACGCGCTGGTATGCGAAATGCGCAGGCGCGGCATGAAGCCGAGCTGGATCGCCTGCTGGGTCACGGAAAAGGCGCCCGAAATCACCGCCTGGCTGGCAATGATCGCGGCCATCGTCGCCAGGCCGACCAGCGGAAGCTGCGCCCATTGCGGGGCGAGGTGGTAGAAGGGACTGTGCAGCGCGGACGCCCCTTCGCGGAACAGCAGCGCGCCCTGCCCCATATAGTTCATCATGAGGGCAGGCAGCACGAAGCTCAGCCACGAAACGCGTATGGGGCTGCGGCCGAAATGACCCATATCGGCATAGAGCGCCTCCGCCCCCGTCACCGCCAGCACGACCGCGCCAAGGGCGAGGAAGGCAGGCAACGGGTCCGTGACGAAGAACATGACCGCCCAATAGGGGTTGAAGGCATAGAGGATGCCCGGCGTCTGCACGATGCTGATCACGCCCAGCGTCGCGATCGTCACGAAATAGATCAGCATGATCGGCCCGAACAGCGACGCCACCCGGTTGGTGCCCAGCCCCTGTATCCAGAAAAGCCCGACCAGGATCACCACCGCCGCGGGCAGGATCACGGGCTCAAGGCTTGAATTATAGACCGCCAGCCCTTCCACCGCCGACAGCACTGAAACCGCCGGGGTGATCATCGAATCGCCGTAGAAAAGCGAGGTGGCGAACACGCCCAGCAAGATGATGCCGCGCGACCATCGCTGCGTCTTGGTCTGCCCGTTGATCAGCGCCAGCAGCGCCAGGCTGCCGCCTTCGCCCTTATTGTCGGCGCGCATGATGATGGTGACATATTTCAACGTCACGACCAGCATCATCGACCAGAACATCAGGCTGATCACGCCCAATATATGATCGGGGTCGAGCGCCAGATGATGATGCCCGGCAAAGGTTTCGCGGAAGGCGTAGAGCGGGCTGGTGCCGATATCGCCGAAGACGATGCCGATCGCGCCCACCACCAGCTTCAGCGTGGCCTTCTGCCCCGCATGCCCATGTTCCTGCTCTTGACCGTCCGCAGGGTGCGATTCCATGCTTACTGTCGCGTCAGCCATTAAGGACACGCCGAATCGTCATAAGCTTCCGACACCCAAGCAAGGGTGAGCTGGCCATATTACTGGCCTAGCCCGCAAATCCGGCGCGCCCTATCATGGGTGCAAGGCCCGCGCAACGCCGTACAGCCCTTCGCTATCGCCCCGCGCCATCTGCCGCGAGCAGGATGTCGATACGCGCGATGGCGAATTGAAGTTCCGCCTTGATGCCCGACCCGTCCGGCGCGCTTTCGACCAGCGGGGTCCACATATCCTTGGCCGCCTGCAGCTGGCCAGATCGCGCGAGCGCCAGACCGTAGAAATAGCGGGGGCCGGGAGCCTTCGGATCGATGGCCATGGCCCGGCGATAAGCGAAATCGGCGCTGGGCGGCACGACGCCATCGGCATGGGCGACGAGAGCGTTGCCCAGTCCCAGCCAGAGGTTGGGATCGTTGGGCATCTGCTTGAGCCCGGACAGCAGCACATTGGCCGCTTCCTTCGTCTTGCCCTGCCTGCCAAGCCCGTCCGACAGCAGCAGCCATTGACCGGCCGGGCCGAAACGCTCCGCCAGGCCGCGCCGCCGCTCGGCCAGTTGCTCGTCAAACTTTTCGGGCGCGGCGCTGGCGGCGTGGCGCGGGGCACCGGCAAGGCCCGGATTGCCCTGCCACGCATAGCCCGCAAGGCCCAGCAGCAGGGCGGCGGCCGCAATCTCCCACGTCTTGCGCGGCATGCGGCCGATGACGATCAGCGCCAGCATCAGCAACGCGGCGAGCGTCAGGGCGATGATCCATCCCGTCATGACCGCTTCCTCCTGATACGGCCGCGCAGCACCAGCAGGCCAAGGCCGATCAGCAGGACCGGCGCGCCCCATAATGGCCACAGGATCGGATCGGCCGTCGGCTCATAGCTCACCCAATCGCCATAGCGCTCGATCAGCCAGGCGCGGATATGTTCGGGCTCCTCCCCCGCCATGATCCGCTCGCGTATCTGCGAACGCATGTCGCCCGCCAGGCTGGCGTCGCTGTCGGCGATCGACTGGCTCTGGCAGGTGAGGCAGCGGATCGTTTCCATCAGCGCCTTGGCCTTGCGCTCCTGTGCCGGATCGCTGATCTGCCGGTTCGCATAGGGTGCGGGCGGCAGAGCGGATTGCGCCAGCACCGGCGCGCTCAGCAGCATCGCGATCAGGGCGGCGAGCATCCTCATTGCGCATCCTTCAACCGCTGGAGGATCATCGGCACATCGTCGGCGCGGATGTCGCCCACATGCTGATAGACGATGCGCCCCTTGCCATCGATCACGAAGCTTTCGGGAACGCCGGACGAGCCGAGCGCGATCTGGACATTGCTGCGCGCGTCCAGCCCAATGCGCGCATAGGGATTGCCGTAGCGCGCAAGGAAGCGGTCGACATCGGCCCGCGCGTCGCGGATGGCGATCGCGTCGATATTCACCCCCTGCTGCGCAAGCGCCATCAACTGAGGCGCTTCGGCGGCACAAGGCAGGCACCAGCTGGCGAAGATATTCAGCAGGCGCGGCTTGCCGGTCGCCAGTTCCGTGCTGGCAAGGCCCGGCCTGTCGCTCGCGGCGGCGGGCAGGGAGAAGGCGGGGAGAGTCTTGCCCACCAGCTTCGACGTGATCACCCGGTCATCCGGTTTCAGCAGACCGCTGGCGAACAGGGCGAAGAAGCCGAGGAATATCGCCAGCGGCAGCCAGATTAGCAGCCTTTTCATGCCAGCGCCCTTCCCCGCCACTTGAGCAGCCAGCCGCGCCTTTCCCGCCCGACCAGCGCCAGCGCTCCGCCCAGGGCGATCATCACGCCGCCCAGCCAGATCAGCGTCACGAAGGGCTTCCACCAGATGCGCAGCTGCCAGCGGCCATCCTCCGCCTCCTGCCCCAGAACCACATAGAGTTGGCCGTTCCAGCGCGTCAGCAGCGCCGCTTCCGTCGTGGCCGTCGCAGGCGAAGCGAAGAAGCGCGATTGCGGATGCAGCGTGACAGCCCTGCCGCCGCCCCGCACCGCTTCCATATCCGCCTGCAACGCCGTCCAGTTATCGCCCGCAATGGGCGAGATCTGGAGCAGGCGCAGCTTCCAGTCGCCCGCCTGCACCGTATCGCCCACCCGCACCGCCGCCAGCTTTTCCACGGTGAAGGCCGAATCGCACGCCATCCCCGCCAGACTGACAGCGCAGCCGAGATGGGCGATCACCATGCCCCAGGTGAACAAGGGAGTGCGGCGAAGATTGCGCTTCCACAGGGGAGCGACACTCGCCGCCCCCACCGACAGCGCGACAGTCAGGCCAAGTAAGGGCAGGACGCCGATCCGCCCCCACGCCACAGTCGCCAGCACCACCGCCACCAGCAGGGCGATCGCGCCCGGAACCAGCAGCCGCCGCGCTACTAAGCCCAGTTTGTCTCGCCGCCAGCGCGTCAGCGGCCCCGCCGCCATGACGAGCATCAGGATGAGCGCGACCGGCCCGGCGATCCGGTCGAAATAAGGCGCGCCCACCGACACCTTATGCCCAAAGGCTTCGGTCATCAGCGGATAGAGCGTGCCGATGAGCACCAGCCCCAGAATGACGGACAGCAGCAGGTTGTTCACGACCAGCATGGTTTCGCGGCTGACCAGTTCGAACGGCGCGCCCTCGCGCACGGCCCCCACCCGCCAGCCGAACAGCGCCAATGCGCCGCCAATGTAGAAGCCGAGCAGGACAAGGATGAAGGTCCCGCGCTCAGGATCGACGGCGAAGGCATGGACGCTGGTCAAAATGCCCGACCGTACGAGGAAGGTGCCGACCATCGACATGGAAAAGGCGATGACCGCCAGCATCACCGTCCAGGCGCGCAGGGCGTCCCGCGTCGCCAGCACGGTGACGCTGTGCAACAGCGCCGTCGCCGCCAGCCAGGGCATCAGCGACGCATTTTCCACCGGGTCCCAGAACCACCAGCCGCCCCAGCCAAGCTCATAATAGGCCCAATAGCTGCCCGCCGTGATGCCCAGCGTCAAAAGGACCCATGCGGCGAGCACCCATGGCCGCATGGCGCGGGCGAAGGCCGCATCGACCCGCCGCGTCAGCAGCGCCCCGATCGCGAAGGAAAAGGCGACCGACAGTCCGACATAGCCAAGATAAAGCGTGGGCGGATGGAAGGCGAGACCTGGGTCCTGGAGCAGGGGATTCAACCCCTGCCCGTCCGGCGCCGGGGGATCGACACGGGCGAAGGGATTGGAAGAGAAAAGCAGGAAGGCATAAAAGCCAAGGCTGATCGCCGCCTGCCCGCCCAGCGTCGCCATATGCGTATCGCGGCGCAAGGCCCGCTCGAACAGCGCCACGGCCGCGCCTGCAACGCCCATCACCGTGACCCAGAGCAGCATCGATCCTTCATGATTGCCCCAGGTTCCGGCGAACTTGTAGAGCCATGGCTTCATCGAATGGCTGTTGGTCACCACCAGCGCCACGGACATATCCGACCGCAGGAACAACGTGATCAGCAGGGCGAAGGCGATCCCGACCAGCACGCCCTGCGCCACGGCGACGGGCCGTACCGACCCCAGCAATTCCGGCTTCCCGCCCGCAAGGCCAAAGCCCGCGAGCGTCAATTGCAGCAGCGCCAGCGCGAACGCCAGCCACAGCGCGATCAGGCCCGCCTCCGCGATCATGGACGCGCCCCGCCCGCTCTGCGCGCGGCGATGATGAGGCCCATCCTCAACGCTCTGCCTTCATCTCGTGCGTCTTCTCATCATAGTTCATGCCTTCCAGTTCGCGGGGCATGTAGCGTTCGTCATGCTTGGCGAGCAGGTTGGTCGCGATGAAGGTGCCGGATGTGTCGAAGGCACCCTCCGCCACGACGCCGGACCCTTCGCGGAACAGGTCGGGCGCTATCCCCTTGAAGGATGCGGGCACCGTCGCCTTGCCATCCGTCACGTCGAACCGGATGGTGACGCCATCGGGCGCGTGCTTGAGGGTGCCCTTGACGACCATTCCTCCAAGGCGGATGGCCTTTCCGGGCTCGACCCCTTTGCTATGAACGTCCGCGGGCGCGTAGAAATAGGCCGCCTCGTCGCGTAGCGCGGAGGCCGCGAGCAGGCCCGCGCCGATCAGCGCCACGAGCGCTGCAATGGCCAATATTAGCCGTTGATGCTTCGCCTTCATGGCCGCTCCGATAGCTTCTGGGCAGCGGTTTCCGCGCTGCGCATCGCGCGCCAGCATCGCAGGCACAGCAGGAATGTCGCTGCAAAAGTCAGCGCATAGGCGCCGATGACGAAGGCCCACTGGTTCATGCCGTCTATCCCCGCGCCATCCGCTGCATGCGCGCCTCGACCTTGGCCTGCGCCAGGATGGTGCGCATCCGCATCAGCACGATCGCGGCGAACAGCAGGGTGAAGCCGGCGAGCGTGAAGCCAAGCGGCCACAGCAGCGTCATGTCGATGCTCGATCCGCGCATGGTGATGCTGGGTCCCTGATGCAGGCTGTTCCACCACACCACGGAGCGGTTGATGATCGGGATATTGACCGCGCCGACCAGCCCGAAAATGGCCGTGACGGGACTGACGCCGCCCTGCGCCTGCCGCGCGCTGGCATTGGCGAGCGCCATATAGCCGAGATAGAGGAACAGCAGCACCAGCATCGACGTCATGCGGCCGTCCCATTCCCACCAGGTGCCCCATGTCGGCCGCCCCCAGATGGAGCCGGTGATCAGGCATATGGCAGTGAACAGCGCGCCCGGCGCCGCGATCGCCCGTCCGGCGACGGCGGCCAGCGGATGACGCCACACCAGTTGCATGACCGCCGCGATCGCGATCCCGCTCCATCCCCCCATCCCCAGCCAGGCGGCGGGCACATGGATATAGAGGATGCGCACCGTTTCACCCTGGAGATAATCGGGCGGCGTCACGAACAGGCCGCACAGCGCCCCCGCCGTCAGCAGCAGGAGCCCCGGCCAGAACAGCCAGCCGGTGAGCGGCCGTGCTATTTTCAGGAAACGGGCGGGATTGGCGAAGCGATGCATTTCGCGACGCTCTTTAGCCGCGCCAGTGCGTCAAGGCCAGTAGGGCTTTTACCTGCTCCGTCACCGGAAACGCTGGGTTTCGCCCGGACCACCGGCTTTTTTGTGACAGGCAGGCGACAAACGGGTATCGAAGCACTATATGCGCGCCATCGCGCCCAATGAGGCGACAGGATCGGCTATGGACCCGCTCGCACCCATGTTTACGACCAACCCGTTCGACGACGACAAGCTGCGTGAGGAATGCGGCATTTTCGGCGTTTTTCAGGCCGAAACCGCTTCGGCCATCACTGCCCTTGGCCTCCATGCACTTCAGCATCGCGGACAGGAAGCGGCCGGAATCACCAGCTGGGACGGCCATGATTTCCACACCCACCGGGCGATGGGGCATGTCGCGGGCAATTTCGACCGTGACGATGTGATTCGCGGCCTGCCCGGCAACGCCGCCTGCGGCCATGTGCGCTATTCCACCACCGGCGAAACGTCGCTGCGCAATGTCCAGCCGCTCTATGCGGAGCTTAGCTCAGGCGGATTCGCCGTCGCGCATAACGGCAATATCTCCAACGCGATGAAGCTGCGCCGCGAACTCATCCGCCGCGGATCCATCTTCCAGTCCACCTCCGATACCGAAGTCATCATCCATCTGGTCGCGACATCGACCTACCGGACGCTGCTCGACAAGTTCATCGACGCCTTGAAGCAGGTCGAGGGCGCCTATTCGCTGATCGTGATGACGCCCGAAGGCATGATCGCCTGCCGCGATCCGCTGGGCATCCGCCCGCTGGTGATGGGCAAGCTGGGCGACGCGACCATCTTCGCTTCGGAAACAGTCGCGTTCGACGTGGTCGGCGCCGACTATATCCGCTCGATCGACCCCGGCGAACTGGTCATCGTCACCCATGACGGGGAAGTGCGCAGCCATCGCCCCTTCGGCGACAATCATCCCCGCCCCTGCATCTTCGAGCATGTCTATTTCAGCCGCCCCGATTCGATCGTCGACGGGTCCAGCGTCTATTCGGTCCGCAAGGCGATCGGCGCGCAGCTCGCGATCGAAAATCCGGTGGAGGCCGATCTCGTCATACCGGTGCCGGACAGCGGCGTGCCCGCCGCGATCGGCTATGCCCAGCAGTCGGGCATCCCCTTCGAACTCGGCATCATCCGGTCGCACTATATCGGCCGCACCTTCATCCAGCCGGGCGACAAGGTCCGCCACCTGGGCGTGAAGCTCAAGCACAACGCCAACCGGGCGCTGATCGCGGGCAAGCGCATCGTCCTGATCGACGATTCGATCGTGCGCGGCACCACCAGCCTGAAAATCGTGCAGATGATGCGGGAAGCAGGCGCGGCGGAGGTGCATATGCGCATCGCCAGCCCGCCGACCAAACATAGCTGCTTCTACGGCGTGGACACGCCCGAACGCACCAAGCTGCTGGCGCATCGGATGGACATTGGTGGCATGCAGGATTTCATCCACGCCGACAGCCTGTCCTTCATTTCGATCGATGGCCTCTACAAGGCGCTGGGCGAAGCGAAGCGCGCGGACATCCGCCCGCAATATTGCGACGCCTGCTTTACCGGCGATTATCCGACCACCCTCACCGACCAGGATGAGGTGGCGGTCAGGAACCAGTTCGAACTGCTCGCCGAACGGGTCGTCTGACCGGCAGCGCTGCGTGGCGGCGGCCTTGATGAAGGGCCGCCGCTTTCGCCTTTCTCACCTCAAAAAAGGCCCCGCGTCACCAAGGGGCGAACGGGATGCCTCATGTCGACCCTTCCTCTTTCCGGTAAGCTCGCCCTGGTCACGGGCGCCAGCAGGGGCATCGGCGCGGCGACGGCGCAGGCGCTGGGCGCGGCGGGCGCACACGTCATCCTGACCGCGCGCACTGCCGGAGGGCTTGAGGAGGTCGAGGAACGTATCCATCAGGCCGGAGGCAGCGCGACGATCGCGCCGCTGGACCTGATCGACGGCGAAAGCATCGGCCGCCTTGCCCAGGCGATTTCCGGCCGCTGGCAGGCGCTGGACATATTGGTGCTGAACGCCGCCACGCTGGGCAGCCTGGCCGCGGTTCCGGCGATCGACGCCAAGGAATTCGCCCGCCAGTTGACGCTCAACATCGCGGCGCCCCAGGCCCTGATCGCAGCCTTCGACGGCATGTTGCGGGCCAGCGCCGACGCGCGCGTCGTTGCGCTCACATCCTCCGTTGCGGCCGCTCCACGTGCTTATTGGGGCGCTTATGGCGCGTCCAAGGCGGCGCTGGAAGTGCTGGTCAGCGCCTATGGCGAGGAAGTGAAGAATATCTCCGCCATCCGCACCCACATCGTCGACCCCGGCGCGACCCGCACGGCGATGCGCGCCCGCGCCTTCCCCGGCGAAGACCCGGCGACGCTCAAGGAACCCGAGGTCGTAGGCCAGGCGATCGCCAATCTGGTGCAGGCCGATCATCCCAGCGGCTATCGCTGCCGCATCGGCTGATCGTCAGCCGGGCTTGACCAGCGTCACCTGCGCGACGTTGATCGTGCCGCCACGAAAGCCGCCCTCGCAATACATGAGGTAGTAGCGCCACAGCGCGACGAAATGCTGGTCGAAGCTGGCGGGCAGCAGGCCCTGATCAACGGCCCGGTCAAAACGTTCGCGCCATCGTTTCAACGTTTCGGCATAGTGCAGGCCGAAATAATGGACGTCGCGCCACTCCAGCCCCTTCTGCTCCGCCAGCACACGGAAACGGCTTTCCGAAATCAGCATGCCGCCGGGGAAGATATAGCTCTGGATGAAGTCCGCGCCGCGCGCATAGCTGTCGAAGATCGCGTCGTCGATCAATATATATTGGATGGCCGCCCGGCCGCCGGGTTTCAGCAGCCGCTCGATCGCCGCCAGATAAGCGGGCCAGTAACGCTGCCCCACCGCCTCCACCATCTCCACGCTGGCGATGGCGTCATATTGTCCCTGCGCATCGCGATAGTCGGTGAGCAGGATATTTGCGCCTGACCCCAGCCGGTCCCGTGCATATTCCGCCTGCTCCACCGACAGCGTAAGCCCGTCATAGCGGATGGCGCAACGCTCCATCGCCTGTTCGGCCAGCCCGCCCCAGCCGCACCCGATTTCCAGCAGAGCGCTGCCGTCCTTCAGGTTCAGCCGGTCCAATATCGCGTCGGCCTTGCGCTGCTGCGCCCGTTCCAGGCTTTCTATCCGGTCGGCTGGATCGCGGAACAGGGCGCTGGAATAATGCATGTTCCGGTCTAGCCACAGGCTGTAGAAGTCGTTGCCCAGATCATAATGATAGGCGATGTTCCGCCGCGATCCGCGATGGCTGTTCCGCCGGGCCCAATGCACCGCCTTGCCCAGCCAGCGCCCCGGCCCGCGCGGCCGCGCCACATTGCCCAGCGCCACCGCATTGGCCATGAACAGTTCGAACAGGGGCACCGGATCGGGACTGGTCCACTCGCCAGCCGCCCAGGCCTGATACCAGCCCGCCGACCCGCCTAGGGCCAGCCGCAGCAACGCCCGCCAGCGGATCAGATGCACTTCGCACACCGGGCCGGGCATGCGCCCGCCCAATATCCGCATCGTTCCATCAGGCAGCACGGCTTCCAGCCTGCCCTTTTCCAGACCGGCGTCGATCCGGTTCAGCAGGCGATGGAATTGCGGGCCGATCAGCCGCGAGGCCCAGCGGCCGCGCTGCGGACGGGAAAGCTTCCGCACGGACAAAGCGCGCCGCCCGCGCCGGGGATCGATAGCGTTCATCCTGTCACCTCTGCCCGCTCACGGCCCGGCACGCAATCACCGCTTGACGTGCCGGTAAGCCGCCAGGGCCCGCTCGCGCCCCTGCCTGTGGCCCACGCGCTTGGCTGGATAATCCCGTGGGCGGGCATCATAGGCATCGGGATCATGAATGACCTTGTCGTCAAGCTGCGCCAATTCGGGCACCCATTGCCTGATATAGTCCGCCGCCTCGAATTTTGGAGACTGGACGAGCGGCGCCATGATCCGGGAAAAGATATTCGCGTCGACCCCGCTGCCCGCGACCCACTGCCAGTTGACACTGTTGTTGGCGTAATCGGCATCCACCAGCGTGTCCCAGAACCAGCGCGCGCCATGACGCCAGTCGATCAGCAGATGCTTGATCAGGAAGCTCGCCGCGATCATCCGCACCCTGTTGTGCATCCATCCGGTCGCCCATAGCTGGCGCATGCCCGCGTCCACGATCGGATAGCCGGTCCGTCCCAGTTTCCATGCGGCAAAGTCGCCCTTTGCCTCGCGCAGGTCGCGCCAGGGCATGTTGTCAAAGGTGCCGCGGGCGTTTTTCGATCCATATTCCGGCATGACCCAGATCTGGACATGGGCGTAATCGCGCCAGATCAGTTCCTTCAGGAACACCGCCGCGCCTTCGCCCTTGCCGCTGACCCGATGCCATATCTCGGCTGGAGAAATCTCGCCGAAATGCAAATGGGGCGACAGGCGCGACGTGCCTTCGCAAGAGGGCAGATTGCGCGCCGGGTCATAGCCGCTCACCTCGTCATCGAAGTCGCGCAGCCGCTTCGCCGCCCCCGCCTCACCCGGCGTCCATTCCTTCGCAAAGCCGTTTGCCCAATCCGGCTGCGCTGGCAGCAGGCCCCAGCCGGAAAGCCTCTCGCTAGGGGGCCATTTCGCAGGCCCATCGATACGCTTTGGCGCAGGCATGGGCTTTGCGGGGGGCATATGCTCCATCACCGCGCGGGCAAAAGGCGTGAAGATGCGGTAAGGCGTGCCGCCGCCAGTCTTGAGGCATTCGGGCGGCAGCAGCAGCGCGCCGTCGTGAAGGTGGAGCGGGAGCCTGCGCGCGACCGCTCGCTCGGCATTGCGCCACCAGGGTTCCAGATGCGACAGGGCGTGAACGGCGCAGGCCCCGGTCTCCTTCGCCAGCCGCTCCAGCTCCTCCGCGCTGTTCCCGCGCCGCAGGATCAGGCGGGACCCGCGGTCCTCCAGATCCTTGGCCAGGCTCTCCAGGCTATGGTGCAGCCACCAGCGCTGCGCCGCCCCGATCTTCCACTCTCCGGGGGCGGCATCGTCCAGGATATAGACCGGAATGACCGGCCCTTCCCGCATCGCTGCCGCGAGCGCGGCTTGATCGGACAGGCGCAGGTCCTGGCGGAACCAGACAAGGACGGGATCGGGCATTTCCCACAAATGCCACCTGCCCCGCGTAAGTCCATCCCCCGCCCGTTTCAGCGCAAAAAGCCTTCCGCACGTGGCGGCGACTGATTTTGATTATTGGACGAAAGGCTGTTCGCCGCTTATCCTCGGCGCATAGCAAATGGCGGCGGACATCCTTCGCCGGAACAATGATCAGGGGACGTCATGGCGTCGATGCCAAATGATTCGGAAATGGGATACAGGCCGTGCGTCGGGGTGATGCTGGTCAACATGGATGGCAAGGTTTTCGTTGGCCAGCGCCTCGATAACAAGGTCGAAGCCTGGCAGATGCCGCAAGGCGGCATCGATGAAGGCGAAGACGTCAAGGCCGCCGCGCTGCGCGAGCTTGGCGAGGAAACGGGCATCAGCCACGACCATGTCGAAATCATCGCCAAGGCAAGGGACGAACATTTCTACGACCTGCCGCCAGAGTTGATGGGCAAGCTTTGGGGCGGCGCCTATCGCGGCCAGCGGCAGATATGGTTCCTCGCCCGTTTTCTGGCGAGTGACGCGGACATCAACATCCAGACGGAGCATCCTGAATTCCGCGACTGGAAATGGGTCGATCCCGAAACGCTGCCCGACATCATCGTGCCGTTCAAGCGCAAGCTGTACCGGGATATTCTACAGGAATTCAGGACCTTGATCTGAAAAAGGGTTAATTCGGCGGGCCTCCTGGGCTACGTCACATGCGTCATGCACCGCTATCTCGCTTTTCTCTTGCTGCTCATTCCCTTCCCGGCATGGGCGGACGCTCCGCCATTGCTGCCGTCTTCCGTGCGGGAGATGCTGGAAGCAGCGATCGCCAACGGGAATGAGAGCGAGATCGCGACCGTTGCCAAGATCGCCAAGCAGACCAACCCCGCTTCGGCCGAGGAAATCCAGCGCCTGGTCAACAGCTGGAAGGACCGGACCAAGGCGACGCATGACACGATCATCCGCGAGGCGCGCTTTTCGGAGCTTTGGACCGGCAGGGTGGAGGCGGGAGGATTCCGGTCCACCGGCTCCACCAGCGAAATCGGGCTCAGCGGCAATCTGTCGCTCAAGCGCACCGGCATCCAGTGGTCGCACAAGCTGAGCGCCAGCGCCGATTACCGCCGGGCCAATGGCGTAACCTCCCGCGAGCGCTACACGGCGAGCTACGAACCCCGATACGAGTTCAATTCGCGCGGCTTTTCCTATGGGCTGGCGCAGTTCGAGCGGGACACGTCGATCGGCTATGACGAGCGCTATACCGCGTCGGCGGGCATCGGTTACAAACTCATCCTCAGCACCCCGCTGGACCTGTCCGTGGACATGGGCCCATCGGTCCGCCACGCCAAATATATCAGCGGTGAGCGGGAAACCAAGCTGGGCGCTCGCGGATCGATGGACCTCGTCTGGCGGCTGGCTCCCGGCCTTACGTTGAAGCAACTGGCGTCGGGCTATGCCGAAAGCGACGTCTATACGCTCAATTCGCTGACCTCGATCGAAACAAAGGTGGCCACGCGCTGGTCCGCCGCCCTGTCCTATAATGTGCAATATGAATCGGAAACGCTGTTGTCGGCGCGGGACTTCGATACGCTGAGCCGCCTGACGCTGACCTACGACTTCTAGGGCAGAGCAACGTCCGGGGAGGGGTGGAGGCGCGGCCCGGCCTCTGATAGGCTTCTGGGATGAAGGGCCTTTCGTCCTCCGATCGTGATCTTCTGGACCGCGCCGCAGCCTTCCCCATGCTGGCGCTGGTGCAGCGCTGGGCGACCGTGAACAGCGGGTCGCGCAATCTGGATGGCCTTGCCGCCACGGCGGCCATGCTGGCGGACAGCTTCGCCGCGCTGCCGGGCGAGATCAGGCTGGTGGATGCCGATCCGGTCGACGCCATTGCTGCCGATGGGCGGACCGAGCAGGTCCCGCATGGCAGGCACCTCCATCTGTCGGTACGGCCGGATGCGCCTGTCCGCTTGCTGCTGACCGGGCATATGGACACGGTTTTTCCCGCTGGTCACAGCTTCCAGTCGATCCGCTGGATCGATGAGGAGCGGCTGAACGGTCCCGGCGTGGCGGACATGAAGGGCGGGCTGGCCGTGATGCTCGCCGCGCTCCAGGCATTCGAAACGTCCGGTGAAGCATCGCGGGTCGGCTATGAGGTGGTGATCAACAGCGATGAGGAGGTGGGAAGCCCCTCCTCCGCCGCCCTTATCCGTGACAGCGCACGGGGAAAGCTGGCGGCGCTGACCTATGAGCCCTGCCTTCCCGACGGCACGCTGGCGGGAGCGCGGGCCGGCAGCGGCAATTTCTCCTTCATCGTGACGGGGCGAAGCGCGCATGCGGGCCGTAACCCGGAGGAAGGACGCAACGCCCTGCTGGCGGCCGCCGATCTGGCGCTGCGGCTGAAGGCGGCCAGCGGCCCCGGCTTCACCTGCAATCCAGCGCGGATCGATGGAGGGTCGCCCAACAATGTGGTTCCCGATCACGCGGTCCTGCGGGTCAATTTCCGCCCTCGCAGCCTGGAAGGGGAGCAGCAGGCCCGCGCCGCCATAGCAAGCCTTGCCGAAGCCGTGGCGCGCGATCACGACCTGTCGATCCACATCCATGGCGGCTTTGGCCGTCCGCCCAGGCCGATGGATGCGCGCGCGGCCAGCCTGTTCGCCTTCGTGCGCGACTGCGGCGCCGAACTGGGCCTGCCAGTCGGCTGGCGCGACACGGGCGGCGTGTGCGACGGCAACAATATCGCCGCCTGCGGGGTGCCGGTGGTGGATACGATGGGCGTGCGTGGCGGCGATATCCACAGTGACGCCGAATATCTGATCGTCCCCAGCCTTGCCGAACGGGCGCAGCTTTCCGCGCTCGCCCTCCTCCGCATGGCGCAGGGACGCTTTTCCCCAGCAGGAGGCATGGTTTGAGCTTTTTCATGCGCCCGGCGCGCGCGGACGATTTGCAGACTTTGTACGAAATGGCGAAGCTGACCGGCGGCGGCTTCACCAACCTGCCCGCGGACCGGGGGGCGCTGGCGGCCAAGCTGGAGCGGACCGGCCAGGCGCTCGCCCGCCAAAGCGAGGGGCTGGAGGATGAACTGATCGTCATGGTGCTGGAAAATGGCGCGACGGGTCAGGTTCGCGGGACCTGCCAGATTCATGCGGTGGTCGGACGGAACTGGCCCTTCTACTCCTATCGGCTGGGGGTGCTGACCCAGCACAGCCGCGAACTGTCGCGCACCTTCCGCGCCGAAATGCTGTCGCTGGTCACTGACCTGGAGGGCGCGACGGAGGTGGGCGGCCTGTTCCTGCATCCGCGCGAGCGTGCCGAGGGGCTGGGCCTGCTGCTGGCGCGCAGCCGCTATCTCTACATTCGCAACCATCGATCCCGCTTCGGCGACCGTGTCATCGCCGAACTGCGCGGCGTCATTGACGAAGCGGGCGGATCGCCTTTCTGGGACGGGCTGGCCGGGCGCTTCTTCGGCATGAGCTTTCAGGAAGCAGACGAATTCAATGCCGTCCATGGCAACCAGTTCATCGCCGACCTGATGCCCAAGACGCCCATCTATACCGCCATGCTGAGCGACACCGCGCGCGCCGTCATCGGCCTGCCCCATCCCAACGGCCGCGCGGCGATGCGCATGCTGGAAACCGAAGGCTTCACCTCCCCCGGCTATATCGACATTTTCGATGGAGGGCCGACCATGGTCGGGCAGACCAATTCGCTCCGCACCGTGGCCGATGCGCAAGACGTCGCTCTATCCGCCATCCATTCCGAAGGGGGGAAGAAGATGCTGGTCGCGGCCGGGCGGCTGGGCAGCTATCGCTGCGCCTATGGCTTCATCGATCAGGACGAGGATGGATCGGTATCGCTGGACCGGGCCAGCGCCGCGATATTGGGGATCGAACCGGGCGATACCTTCACCATGGCGGCGCGGACATGAGCGTCAGGGAGATCAACTTTGACGGGCTGATCGGCCCCAGCCACAATTATGCGGGGCTGAGCGTCGGCAATCTCGCCTCCACCAGCAATGCCGGGCAGGTGTCGCAACCGCGCGCCGCCGCGCTGCAAGGCATTGAGAAGATGCGGACGAATAACCGCCTGGGCCTGAGCCAGGGCATATTCCTGCCACAGTGGCGGCCTGATGGGCGATGGCTGGCGGCGCTGGGCACCGGCATTGGCGATGCCGAACCGCACATTCGCGCCGCCGCCATGTCGGCTTCATCCATGTGGGCGGCCAATGCGGCGACCGTCTCGCCAGCGGCGGATACGGCGGATGGACGAACCCACCTGACCGTCGCCAATCTGGTCACCATGCCGCATCGCAGCCATGAATGGCCGCAGACGCTGACGCAGTTGCGCATCGCCTTTTCCGATCAGAACGCCTTTGCCGTGCACATGCCCATCCCGGCACCGTTCGGCGATGAAGGCGCGGCCAACCATATGCGCCTTTGCGACAGCCATGATGCGCCCGGCGTGGAAATATTCGTCCACGGCGAGTCCGGCGCGCCCTTCCCTGCCCGCCAGCATCTGGAAGCCAGCAAGGCCGTCGCCCGCCTCCACCGCCTCGATCCCGCAAAGACCCTGTTCGTCCAGCAATCGGATCAGGCGATCGCGGCGGGGGCTTTCCACAATGACGTCGTCGCCGTCGCCAATGAAAATCTGCTGTTCGCGCATGAGCTTGCCTTTGCGGACAAGGATCGCTTCTATGCGCAGCTTCGCGACCTCCTTCCTTCAGTGCAGATCATCGAGGTGCCCAGCAGTGCGATCAGCCTTAACGACGCCATTCGCAGCTACCTCTTCAACGCTCAGCTTGTGACGCTGCCCGAAGGGGGCATGGCGCTGATCCTGCCGACAGAGGCGCAGGCGATCCCCGCCGTGTGGAACTGGCTGCAACATCTCTTGGCGGGCAACGGCCCCATCCGCCGCCTCATCCCCGTGGATGTGCGCCAGTCCATGGCCAATGGCGGCGGCCCGGCCTGCCTGCGCCTGCGCGTCGTGGCCGACCCGGCGAATATCGACCCGCGCTTTCTGGTGAACGAGGCAAAGCTGGATCAGATCGCGGCCATTGTCGATCAATATTGGCCGGAGGAAATCGCGCCAGGGGACCTGGCCGACACCCGCCTTATCGCGCGGATTGAACAATCGTGGTTAACGCTGGTTGACCATTTGCAACTTTCGGGCGACCTCATGCCTTGATACGATATTCCCAGAGCATGGCGGTATGGACCGGATCAAACGCCTCTTCACGATCAAGACCAAGTTCGAGGCGTTTCTCGTCATCTATGCCCTTGCGCTCGGCGCCACCGAGCGGGGCGCCGTCTATATGCAGCAATATCCCGGCACCGGCGGCCATCTGCTGGCGCTTGCCTGCACCGGCGCGGTCTTCATGGCTGGCGGCAAGATATTGGACGCAGTGGAATATCAGCGGCGCTATTCCGCCTGATCCTGTCCGCCTGACCTGTTGACCCCGGCCTGCCCCGCATGCAGGAGCGGCGCATGAGCGCGATCATGCTTCAGGGAACAGGGTCCGATGTCGGCAAGTCCGTGCTGGTCGCAGGGCTTTGCCGCGCCCTCACCCGGCGCGGTTACAGCGTCCGCCCGTTCAAGCCGCAGAATATGTCGAACAACGCCGCCGTCACCATGGATGGCGGAGAGATCGGCCGGGCACAGGCGCTACAGGCCATTGCCGCAGGCGTGCCACCGCATACAGACATGAATCCTGTCCTCCTGAAACCCCAGGCCGACCGCACGTCGCAGCTGGTGGTCCATGGAAAGGTGCGCGGCGCCTTGGGCGCTGGCAATTTCAGGACCGCGCGGGGACAACTGCTCGACGCCGTTCTGGAAAGCTATCGGCGGCTGAAGGCTCAATGCGACATGGTGGTCGTGGAGGGCGCGGGATCGCCTGCGGAAATCAATCTGCGCGCAGGCGACATCGCCAATATGGGCTTTGCGCGCGCCGCCAATGTGCCGGTGATCCTTGTGGGGGACATAGACCGGGGCGGCGTGATCGCGGCGCTCGCCGGAACGCGGGCGGTGATCGACCCGCAGGACGCGGCCATGATCCGCGGCTTCCTGATCAACAAGTTTCGCGGCGATCCCGCCCTGTTCGAAGACGGCTACCGCCAGATCGAGCGGCTGACGGGCTGGCGCGGCTTTGGCGTCGTCCCCTGGCTCAGCGCCACGGCGCGCCTGCCCAGCGAGGATGCGGTGGTGCTGGAACGCTCCAGGGCGCGCAAGGGCGATCAGGTGATGATCGCCTGCCCCATCCTTCCGCGCATCGCCAATTTCGATGATCTGGACCCTTTCAAGCTGGAACCGGCCGTGGACCTCGTCATGGTGCCGCCCGGTCGGCCTATCCCGGCGGAAGCTGCGCTGATCGTGCTGCCCGGATCAAAGGCGACCATCGCCGACATGCATGCGCTGCGCTCGCAGGGCTGGGATGTGGATATCCGTGCGCATCACAGGCAGGGAAAGCCGGTGCTGGGCATTTGCGGCGGCTACCAGATGCTGGGCCGCCGCATCGCCGACCCGGACGGCATGGAAGGGCCGCCGGGTTCAGTCGAAGGCCTGGGGCTGCTCGACATGGAGACGCGGCTGACCGGCAGCAAGGCGCTGGAACGGGTGGAAGGCATAGCGTTCGGCCAATCCTTCTCCGGCTATGAAATGCATGTCGGGACAAGTGCCGGCCCCGGCTGTGCCCGGCCCTTCGCGATGCTCGACGAAATGCGCTCGGACGGGGCGATCAGCGCTGATGGCCTGATATGGGGCACCTATGTCCACGGCCTGTTCACCAGCACCGGGCTGCGCGCGGCAGTCATGGACAGGCTGGGATCAGGTTCGTCCTTCTTGGACTATGCTGTTTCGATCGAAGATGCGCTCGACGAGATCGCCAGAGAACTGGAGAAGCATGTCGACATCGACGCGATGGTTACACTGGCGCGGGATGGAATGAGTTGAGGCTGGTTCTCGTCAACGCAGCGCGCTGTAGCCTGTCAGCCAAGGCCAGGCCGAGAACCTCGCCTCATTTCCCTTAATGAAGCGAGCACGCGGAAAGCCATAAGCCCCCGCCCAAGGCACAACGCATCAGCTTGGAAGCCTCATCAACATCCAAGATCAAGCTGCTGATTTTCTTGAGAAAAGAAAATGGCGCGCCCGGAACGATTCGAACGTCCGACCCTCAGATTCGTAGTCTGATGCTCTATCCAGCTGAGCTACGGGCGCGTTGTGGAGCGGCAGATAGAGGGGGGCGGATGATTGGGCAACCCCCTTTTTCACTTTTTTTACGGCAGTGCCGCAGCGGGCCGGACAGGGCAACTTTACGCCGTGCCGCTCGTTTCGCGGAGGAAAGGAGGCCCGGAATGGCTTTCACCTTGAACGAGATTGCACTGCTCCTCATCGCGCTGCTTATCGGGCTTGTCCTGGGCCTGATGATGAGCGGCCGGGGCAAATATAAGCGGCTCTGGCGCGATGAGCAGTTGGCCCACCGGCAGACGATCAAGGACCGTGACGCCCATGTCGCAGCCACCGCTGCGCCCTCGGCTGTCCGGGCTGACGGTGCACGGACGCAGGACGACCTGACCCGGATCAGGGGAATTTCGGCCGGGGACGCGGCGGCGCTGAACGAGGCAGGCTATCACAGCTACGCGCAGATCGGCGCGATGACGGATGAGCAGCAGGCGACGCTGGAAGCGCGGCTGGGCCGCGAACCTGGCGTCATCGCGCGCGAGGAATGGCGCACACAGGCGCGGCTGCTCGAAACCGGCAAGGTCCGCGAGCATGAGCGGCGGTATATAGAAACGCGGTGACAGGGCCTCCCCTGACCCCACCCGCAGCGGGAGAGGTCAGGGGATGAGCGCTATTTCTTGGCCAGCGCAGCCTGGGCGGCAGCGAGGCGGGCGATGGGAACGCGGTATGGCGAGGCCGAGACATAATCCAGGCCCGTAGCCTCGCAAAAGGCGATCGAGGCGGGATCGCCGCCATGTTCGCCGCAGATGCCGAGCTTGATCCCCGGACGGGTCGTGCGGCCACGTTCGGCGGCCAGTTCGATGAGCTGTCCCACGCCCTCCACATCGATACTGACGAACGGATCGCGGGCGAAGATACCCTTGTCCACATATTGCGTCAGGAAGCGCCCGGCGTCGTCACGGCTGATGCCGATGGTGGTCTGCGTCAGGTCGTTGGTGCCGAAGGAAAAGAATTCGCCCACTTCGGCGATCTCGCCCGCCTTGAGCGCAGCGCGCGGCAGTTCGATCATGGTGCCGACCAGATAATCGACGGTCGCGCCCTGTTCCGCAAAGACTTCGCTGGCGACGCGATCGACGATCGCCTTCATCAGCTCCAGTTCCTTTTTGGTGGCGACGAGCGGGATCATGATTTCCGGGATCGGCGCCTCGCCCGAACGCTGCTTGATGAGGAGCGCGGCTTCGAAGATCGCGCGCGCCTGCATCTCGTAGATTTCGGGGTAGGTGACGCCGAGGCGGCAACCGCGATGGCCGAGCATCGGGTTGAATTCATGCAGTTCGGCAGCGCGGCGCTTGAGCGCGTCCACGCCGACGCCCGCGGCCTTGGCCACTTCCTCGAACTCCGCCTCTCCATGGGGAAGGAACTCGTGCAGCGGCGGATCGAGCAGGCGAATGGTGACGGGCAGGCCCGCCATCACCATGAAGATCTGCGCAAAGTCGTCGCGCTGCTCGGGCAGCAGCTTCTCAAGCGCGGCGCGGCGGCCCTTTTCCGAATCCGCGAGGATCATTTCGCGGACAGCGGTGATGCGGGCCGCGTCGAAGAACATATGTTCGGTGCGGCACAGACCCACGCCCTCCGCGCCGAAATCGCGCGCTGTCTGGCAGTCGAGCGGGGTTTCGGCGTTTGCGCGAACCTTGAGGCGGCGGACCTTGTCAGCCCAGCCCATCAGCGTGCCGAAGTCGCCCGCCAGTTCAGGCTGCACGGTCGGCACTTCGCCCGCCATCACTTCGCCGGTCGAACCGTCGATGGTGAGGATGTCGCCTTCCTTGAGCGTGCGGCCTTCGATGCGCAGCGTCTTCGCGGCATTATCGATCGACAGGCTGCCCGCGCCGGAAACGCAGGGGCGGCCCATGCCGCGCGCCACAACGGCGGCGTGTGACGTCATGCCGCCGCGCGCGGTCAGGATGCCCTTGGCCGCGTGCATGCCGTGAATATCTTCCGGGCTGGTTTCGACACGGACGAGAATCACGGACTCGCCCAGCTCATTGCGGCGTTCGGCAGTATCGGCGTCGAACACGATCGCGCCCGAAGCCGCGCCCGGCGAGGCGGGAAGCCCCTTGGTCAGCACATCGCGCGGCGCCTTGGGATCGAGCGTGGGATGCAGGAGCTGGTCGAGCGCGGCGGGATCGACACGGGCGACGGCTTCCTCCTCGCTGATCAGGCCCTCGTTCGCCATATCGACGGCGATCTTGAGCGCGGCCTTCGCGGTGCGCTTGCCGGAACGGGTCTGGAGCATCCAGAGCTTGCCCTGCTGCACCGTGAACTCGATGTCCTGCATGTCGCGATAATGGGTTTCGAGGATCTGGAAGACCCGCGCCAGTTCGGCGTAGGTTTCCGGCATCGCTTCTTCCATCGACAGCGGCTTGGCCCCTGCCCGTTCGCGCGCCTGCTTGGTCAGGTACTGCGGCGTGCGGATGCCCGCGACGACATCCTCGCCCTGGGCGTTGATCAGATATTCGCCATAATAGGCGTTCTCGCCGGTGGCTGGATCACGAGTGAACGCCACGCCCGTGGCCGAGGTATCGCCCATATTGCCGAAGACCATCGCCTGCACATTGACGGCGGTGCCCCAATCATGCGGGATGGAGTTCAGACGGCGATAGACCTTGGCGCGATCGGCCTGCCAGCTACCGAATACGGCGCTGATCGCCCCCCAGAGCTGATCGTTCACATCTTGCGGGAAAGGCTTGTTCCAAAGCTTTGAAACAAGGGACTTATATTCAGATACGAGCGCCTTCCAATCGTCGGCGGTCATTTCCGTGTCGAGCGTATAGCCCTGATCTTCCTTGGCGATTTCAAGGGCTTCCTCGAACGCGCCATGGTCGAGTTCCAGCACCACGTCCGAATACATCTGGATGAAGCGGCGATAGCTGTCCCAGGCGAAACGCTCGTCACCGCTCGCGACGGCGAGGCCGAGGACGGTTTCGTCATTGAGGCCGAGGTTGAGGACCGTGTCCATCATGCCGGGCATGGAGATACGCGCGCCGGAGCGGACCGAAACCAGCAGCGGGTCGGCCGCATCGCCGAACTTCTTGCCCGTCACGCCTTCGATATGGGCAATGCCGCTGGCGACTTCCGCCTTCAGGCTTTCGGGGAAGACGCCGCCATCCTCATAATAGCGGGTGCACATTTCGGTCGTGATGGTGAAGCCCGGAGGAACGGGCAGGCCGATGGCGGCCATGCCGTCCAGATTGGCGCCCTTGCCGCCCAGCAGATTCTTGTCACCCTTGCCGCCGTCATCGACCCCGCCGCCGAAGCGATAGACATAGCGTGTCTGCGTGGTGCTCATGCTGGCCTCTTCCCTTGTCAACATAGTCGCGGCTCTCCTGCACTGATTGCCGTGTGTTTGTGCGATGCAACAATATACTAACAACTGGCGGGCGGCGAAAGCACCCGCTTTTACGATGATTGCGTTTCTAGTTCACCGGTTTTTCCCGGCCGGCGGATATATTCCGGCGCTAACCCGCAATTTTCGAGAAATCGGCCACGGCGTGAACGGCATCCCGCACCCGCGCAAGTAGCGCCAGACGAGCGGCGCGCTTGGCCGGGTCCGCGTCATTGACCGTGACCTTGTCGAAGAAAGCGTCGATCGGGGCGCGGAGAGTCGCAAGCGCCGCCATCGCGCCTTCGAAATCCTCCGCCAGCACGGCTGCGGTGGCGCGGGGTTCGGCGGTGTCGAGCGCGGCGATGAGGTCCGCTTCGGCGGGTTCGGGGGTGTAGGGGAGGCTGGAGCCTTCGTTCGTTCCCAGCGCAGTCGAAGAACCATCGGCTGCGCTATCCGTGTCTCGACTACGCTCGACACGAACGGACGCAGGTTCTTCCTTCTTCAAGATGTTAGCCGCGCGCTTGTACCCGGCGAGCAGGTTCGTGCCATCATCGGTCGCGATGAAGGATTGGAGCGCTTTCACGCGGGCGAGCAGGCGGACGAGGTCGTCCTCGCCCCCCAGCGCGAACACGGCGTCGATGAGATCGTGACGGACGCCAGCCTCCTTCTGCTGGACCTTAAGGCGGTCGGCGAAGAAGTCGAGGAGATCGCCCTCAGCGACAGCCATCCGCAGATTATTGGCGGTCACGATCTGGATGACGCCAAGCGCAGCCCGGCGCAGCGCGAAAGGATCACGCGAGCCAGTGGGCTTTTCATCGATGCCGAAAAAGGAGCGCAGCGTGTCCAGCTTGTCAGCAAGCGCCACCGCAACCGTCACCGGCGCGGCCGGAACGTCATCGCCCTGCCCTACCGGTTTGTAATGATCGCGGATCGCATCGGCCACTGCGTCGGGCAGACCTTCGGCACGGGCGTAATATCCGCCCATAACGCCTTGAAGTTCGGGGAACTCTCCGACCATCTCGGTGACGAGATCGGCCTTGGCGAGGCGGGCGGCCTGTTCGGCCAGGTCGGCAAGAGAGCCGTTCGTTTCGAGCGAAGCCTGTCCTGAGCCTTGTCGAAGGGTCGAGAGACCATCGGATGCGCTAACCGTGTCCGGACTATGCTCGACACGGACGGAGGGGAGCGCGTCGCCAGTGACGATGCCTTCTTCCACCAGCCAGCGGGCGAGCTTGGCCACACGCTCCACCTTGTCGGCGACGGTGCCGAGCTTTTCGTGGAAGGTGATGCGTTCCAGTTTCCTGGCATGGTCCGCGAGCTTGGTCCTGCGATCCTGCTCCCAGAAGAATCGTGCGTCGGAGAGGCGCGCGGCGAGGACCTTGCGATTGCCTGCTATGATCGCTTCGCCGCCATCCTTCGCCTCGATATTGGCGGTGCAGATGAAGGCGGGCGCGAGCTTGCCCGACGCATCGCGCAGGACGAAATATTTCTGGTTTATCCGAAGGGTTAGCTGGATGACCTCAGGCGGAACCTCAAGGAAAGCTGGATCGAAATCGCCGAGCAGCGGAACGGGCCATTCGGTGAGCCCGGCATTCTCCGCGACGAGGCCCTTGTCCTCGATGACGGCGTAACCCTTCGCGGCGGCGGCTTCGGCGGCCTTCGCCTCGACGATCGCCTGGCGTTCCTGATGGCTGACGATCACATGGCAGGCGCGCAGCTTTTCGGCATAGTCATGCGCGCCGCCGATCGTGATCTCGCCGGGATGGTGGAAACGGTGGCCGAGCGTCGCATAACCGCTGCGGATGCCTTCTATCTCGATGTCCACCAGTTCCTCGCCAAGGATGGCGACGATGCCCTGGAGCGGGCGGACCCAGCGAAGGCTCTCGGTGGTCTGCGAGGCGGCGCCCCAGCGCATGGACTTGGGCCAGGGGAAGGCGCGGACAACGGCAGGGACAGCTTCGGCAAGGACTTCCGCAGTAGCCCGGCCGGGCTTGTTAACGGTGGCGAACCATATTCCATCGCGGTCTTCAAGCTGGTTCTGAGTAAGGCCGGTCTTGCGCAGGAAGCCTTCGAGCGCCTGCGCGGGCGCGGAGGTGCGCGGGCCTTTGAACTCCTCGCTGACGGCAGCGGTTTCCAGCGGAAGGTTGCGCGCGATCAGGGCAAGGCGGCGCGGCGTGACGAAGCTGTCGATGCTCTCCGGCTTGAGGCCAGCCTTCGCCAGTTCCTCGGTGAAGAGGCGGTCGAGGTCTTCCGACGCTTTGACCTGCATGCGCGCGGGGATTTCTTCGCAGCGCAGTTCGAGGAGGAAGTCGGTCATGCTTCAAATCTTCCGTTCGTCTCGAGCGAAGTCGAGAGACGTGATGGGCAGGTCGTGCGAGCGTGTCTCGACTTCGCTCGACACGAACGGCTGTTGAGACGCCCCATCACGCCGCCCACCCGTTCACTTCCATCCATTTCTCACACGCGCCCTTGGCGAGGTCGCGCACCCGGCCGATATAGCTGGCGCGTTCCTGTACCGAGATGACGCCGCGCGCCTGGAGCAGGTTGAAGACATGGCTCGCCTTGATCGCCTGGTCATAGGCGGCGAGCGGGACGCCCGCCTCCAGCGACGCCTTGCATTCGGCTTCCGCGTCCCTGAACCAGCGGAACAGCTTTTCCGTGTCGGCGATCTCGAAATTCCATTTCGACATCTGCTGCTCATTGGCCAGGAAGACGTCGCCATAGGTGACACCGGCGTCGTTGAATTTCAGGTCATAGACGCTGTCCACGCCCTGAATATACATGGCGAGGCGTTCGAGGCCGTAGGTGAGTTCGCCCGCGACGGGCTTGCAGTCGAACCCGCCCATCTGCTGGAAATAGGTGAACTGCGTGACTTCCATGCCGTCGCACCACACTTCCCAGCCGAGGCCCCACGCGCCCAGCGTCGGGCTTTCCCAGTCATCCTCCACAAAGCGGATGTCATGGACCAGCGGGTCGATGCCGATTTCCGCCAGCGACCCCAGATAAAGTTCCTGGAGGTTCGCCGGGGACGGCTTCATGATCACCTGATATTGGTAATAATGCTGGAGCCTATTGGGATTTTCGCCGTAGCGGCCATCGGTGGGGCGGCGGCTGGGCTGCACATAGGCGGCGTTCCAGGCGTCGGGGCCAAGGCTGCGCAAGGTGGTGGCGGGGTGAAAGGTGCCCGCGCCGACTTCCATGTCATAGGGTTGCAGGATGACGCAGCCTTGGCGGCCCCAATAGGCGTGCAGGGTCAGGATCAGGTCCTGAAAGGAGAGCGGCTTGCCTGTCGCCACGGACGGTCCCTTGCGAAAATGACTATATTGATCGCGCGCGCATTGGCGCAGCAGGGCGAAACGGTCAAGGAAAAGCGGGCGATGAAGGCGGTTAATCCGCTTGCCCTGAACGCCCCTGCCCCGCATGGATGCTGGCAAACACTTTGGATGGAACCGGCATCACGATGAAATGGCCCCTCCCGCGCTTCCTGACTGCTGGCCTGTTGCTGCTGAGCGGCTGCGCCCAGGAGCAATCCGTCACCGCCCGCCCCGCCGTGGCGCAGAGCAGCCTCGTGCGCCCTGCGCTGTGGCGCGTCAGTGACGAAGACACGACCATCTATCTGTTCGGCACCGTCCATGTGCTGAAACCCGGCGTCAACTGGTTCGATGGCGGGGTCAAGCGCGCTTTCGACGGGTCGGACGAACTGGTGCTGGAGATTGAGGAGCCCAGCGACCCGCAAGCGATGGCGGCGGCGATGGCCCATGCGGCGATGGCCAGGGATGGCGTCACCCTGTCGAGCCGCCTCAGCCCCGAAGCGAGGCAGCGTTATCAGGAGGCGATGACCGCGAACGGGCTGCCCTGGCAGATGTTCGAAGCCTTCAATCCTTGGATGGCGGGCATGGCCCTGTCGGTGCAGCCGCTGGAGAAGCTGGGCTATCGCGCCGACCTTGGCGCGGAAAAGACGCTGACCGCCGCCGCCAGGGCCGCTGGCAAGAAAGTCGGCGCCCTGGAAACGGTGGAACGGCAGCTTGGCTATTTTGCTGGCCTGCCGATGGAGCAGCAGTTGAAATTCCTGGAGGCCACCATCGACGGCTTGCCCGGCATGGACAGCGAATTCGCGCGGCTGATCGGCCATTGGCAGCAGGGCGATCCCGAACGGCTGGCAGAGGAAATGAACGAGTCGCTGGAAGCGACGCCGGAACTGGCGCAAGTGCTGCTGATACAGCGCAACGCCAATTGGGCGCGCTGGGTGCGGGACCGGCTGGCGAGGCCGGGGACGGTGTTCATGGCCGTGGGCGCAGGCCATCTGGCGGGCAAGGGCAGCGTGCAGGATCAACTGAAAGTGCTTGGCATAGCATCGGCCAGGGTCGCCCAGTGAATCTGCTGTCCATTCTGGCGCGATGGCTGGGCCTTTGCGCGCTGCTGCTGGTTGCGGCCTGCGGGAAGGAGCCGCCTGCCCCCCCGGCGCAGGGCGGCCCTGCCCTTTGGCGTATCGAGGGCAAGGCGCTGGACGGATGGCTGTTCGGCACGATCCATGTGCTGCCCCGCAACGTCGCCTGGCGCACGGCCACGATCGATCGCGCCTTGGAGCAAGCGGACCGGCTGGTGCTGGAAACCGCCGAGATTCAGGATCAGGCGCTGACCACCGCCGCCTTCGAGAAACTGGGCCGCAGCCCCAATCTGCCGCCGCTGGAAACGCGCCTGCCCGCCGGGGAGCGGGACGAATTGCAGAGCCTCGTCCAGCAGAGCGGGACCAGCCTGCAAATGCTGTCCGGCTATGAAAGCTGGGCCGCGGCCATGCTGCTGTCCGCCGCCGCGCAGCAGCCGCTGCACGTCAGCGGGGCCGATGGCGTCGAACCGGCGCTGATCGCGCTGTTCAGGGATGCGGGCAAGCCGATCGGCGGACTGGAAACGGTGGCGCGGCAGTTCGGCGCGTTCGACGGCCTCCCCGAAACGGCGCAGCGGCACCTGCTGCTCCAGACGGTCCGCGAGGCTGACGGCATGCAGGCGCTTTACGGCCGCATCCTCAAGGCGTGGCTGGCAGGCGACATGGCGGCTCTCGCGCGCGAGGATCACGCAGGCGAGCAGCCTGACCCGGCGGTGGAGCAAGCCGTGCTGATCGACCGCAATCGCGACTGGGTCAAGGTGGTGGGCGGGCTCAAGGGGCGGCCTTTCATAGCCGTAGGCGCTGGGCATTTGACCGGCCGGGACAATCTGATCACCTTGCTCCAGAAGGCGGGCTACCGGGTCACGCGCGTGCAATAAATCGTTCCTACCCTTGCCTTCCGCCGCCTTTCTGCTACAGGGCCGCCTTCCCGTGATGGTCATCCCTGGAGGCGTTGCGGGAAGTTTGAGATAATCTGCTTTTGGAGACACGCAATGAGCGAGCAGCTTACGCTGTCGGCCGAGGCACGCGATCGGGCAGGCAAGGGAGCCTCCCGCGCTCTCCGCCGTGAGGGCCGCGTTCCCGCCGTCATCTATGGTAACAATGAAGAACCGCAGTCGATCCATGTCGAGGAAAAGCTCCTCAACAAGCTGCTCGGCACCGGCCACTTCTTCAACTCGGTCGTCATGGTCGAAGTCGGCGGCAAGCAGGTCCGCACCCTGCCCAAGGATGTTGCCTTCCATCCCGTGACCGATCGTCCGCTGCACGCCGATTTCCTGCGCGTTTCGGAACATGCCACCGTCAGCGTCAACGTGCCGGTGCGCTTCGAAAATGAAGACGCTTCGCCCGGCCTCAAGAAGGGCGGCGTGCTGAACATCGTCCGTCACGAGATCGAACTGGTCGTCGACGCGGCCGAGATCCCCGATGATGTCGTTGTCGACCTCAAGGGCTTCGAGGTTGGCGAATCGATCCACATCAGCTCCGTCACCCTGCCCAAGGGCGCGAAGACGGCGATCGAGGATCGCGACTTCACCATCGCCACCATCGTTGCCCCGTCCGCGCTCAAGAGCGCCGAAGGCGACAACGAAACTCCGGCGGAAGGCGAATAAGCTTAACGCCAGCCGTTATCGCGGTTCGCTCACCCCCGTTCGGGCTGAGCTTGTCGAGGCCTTCCCTCTTCCTCACGTGAAGGGGAAGGCGCTTCCGGCAGGCTCAGAGCGGACGGGGATTTGCTTGTTTGGAGATGTTGGATGCAAATCTGGGCGGGCCTGGGCAACCCCGGCACCCAATATGCGATGCACCGGCACAATGTCGGCTTCATGGCGGCCGACCTGATCGCGGACATGCATCGCTTTTCCGCGCCCAGGAAGCAATTCCAGGGATGGGTTCAGGAAGGCCGCATCGGGCCGGAAAAGATCATCCTTCTGAAACCCGCCACCTTCATGAACGAAAGCGGCCGGTCGATCGGCGAAGCCATGCGCTTCTACAAGCTGACGCCGCAGGACGTCACCGTTTTCCATGACGAACTGGACCTCGCGCCCATGAAGGTGAAGGTGAAGCGCGGCGGCGGCAATGCGGGGCATAATGGCCTGAGGTCTACCGACGCGCATATCGGCCCCGATTTCCGGCGGGTGCGCATCGGCATCGGCCATCCCGGCCACAAGGACCGGGTGCATGGTTATGTGCTGGGCAATTATCACAAGAGCGAGATGGATGCGCTCGCCGATATGCTGGGCGCGATCGGCGCGGAAGCCGAATGGCTCGCCAAGGGAGATGATGCCCGTTTCATGAACGAGGTCGCGTTGCGGCTGGCGGACTCCTGATCATCGCTGTCCACATGGGCAGCCCTCCCAATAAGCGGCTGCCCGGCGCGCCATTGCGGTGAAGCGCAAATGGCGGATTGCCCAGTGTCGCATTGACGGGCCATAGAGGAACCCGACTTTCCATTTTCCCAGGGGGATGCGGGTGATCCAGACCGTTGCGACGACGCCTTTCACCGACCAGAAGCCGGGCACGTCCGGCCTTCGCAAAAAGGTCCGGGTCTTTCAGCAGCCTCATTATGCGGAAAATTTCATCCAGTCGGTGTTCGACAGCCTGACCGGCTTTGAAGGCCAGACGCTGGTTGCGGGCGGCGACGGACGCTACCTGAACCGCGAAGTCATCCAGATCCTGCTCAAGATGGCGGCGGCAAACGGCTTCGGGCGCGTGCTGGTGGGACAGGGCGGCATTTTGTCGACGCCCGCCGCTTCGCATCTCATCCGTTCATCGGGCGCTTTCGGCGGCCTCGTCCTTTCCGCGAGCCATAATCCGGGCGGGCCGGACGAGGATTTCGGCATCAAATATAATGTCGGCAATGGCGGGCCGGCGCCGGAAAAGGTGACTGACGCGATCCATGCGCGCACGCTCTCCATCGACACATACCGCATCCTTGAGGCGGATGATGTCGACATCGACACACTGGGGACCAGCCGCCTTGGTGACATGACCGTGGAGGTCGTCGATCCGGTCGCTGGCTATGCCGGGCTTATGGAAACGCTGTTCGACTTCGCCGCCATCCGGCGGATGATGGACGAAGGCTTCACCCTCTCCTTCGATTCCATGAGCGCGGTCACCGGGCCCTATGCCGTGGAGATTTTCGAAAAGCGCCTGGGCGCGCCGCAGGGGACCGTCCGCAACGCCATCCCCCTGCCCGACTTCGGCCACCATCATCCCGATCCGAACCTGGTCCATGCCAGGGAATTATATGACCGCATGATGGCCCCCGATGCGCCCGATTTCGGCGCGGCTTCCGATGGCGATGGCGACCGCAACCTCATCATCGGGCGGCATTGCTATGTGACGCCTTCGGATTCGCTGGCGGTGCTTGCCGCCAACGCGCATCTCGCGCCCGGCTATGCCAGCGGGCTCAAGGGCATCGCCCGCTCCATGCCGACAAGCTGCGCTGCCGACCGCGTGGCGGAAAAGCTGGGCATCCCCCTTTATGAAACGCCCACGGGGTGGAAATTCTTCGGCAATCTGCTCGACGCTGGCATGGCGACGATCTGCGGCGAGGAAAGCGCCGGAACCGGATCGGACCATGTGCGGGAAAAGGACGGCATCTGGGCGGTCCTTCTATGGCTCAACATCCTTGCCGCCCGCCGCCAGAGCGTGGCGGAGATCATGGCCGGTCATTGGGCGGCCTATGGCCGCAACTATTATGCCCGCCATGATTATGAGGCGATCGCCAAGGATCGCGCCGATGCGCTGATGGCGGCATTGCGCGACAGCATCCCCCGCCTCCCCGGAACGGCGAACAGCGGCGGCGTCATCAGCGCCGCCGACGATTTCGCCTATACCGACCCCACTGACCAGTCCGTCAGCCGCAATCAGGGCGTCCGCCTGCTGTTCGAGGATGGATCGCGCATCGTCTTCCGCCTGTCCGGCACCGGCACGGAGGGCGCGACATTGCGCGTCTATATCGAGCGTTATGTCGGCACGGACGGCGATCTGGGGATGCAGACGGCGGACGCGCTGGAGCCTCTGGTGCGCGCGGCGCAGGAGGTGGCGGACATTGCAGGCTATACCGGCATGGACCGCCCCAGCGTCATCACCTGATCCGTCACGAAAAGTTACTTTCGGGACATGGCGGGGCAAGGCCGGATATCTAAGCCCTCCGCCATGCCCAGCTTTCGACTTGTCCGCGCCCTGACGTCAGCCTTTGGCCTCATCTCGCTGGCTTGGCCGCCTGCCCATGCCGCCACGACGCAGGATGAGCAGGTCTGGCTGAACCTGACGGCGATGGGGCCTGTATCGGGGGACCTGCTCTATTTCACGGAGATCCAGCCGCGCATCGGCAACGGCGTGTCGCGCATCGATCAGACGATCCTCAGGGGCGCGATCGGATGGAAATTGTCGCCCAGCCTGTCAGTCTATCAGGGCTATGCCCATGTGATGCTGCCGGTGCGGGACGGCCGCGACGTCAATGAGGAACGCAGCTTCCAGCAGGTGAGCTGGACCATCGGCAAGCCATGGCAGGGCGAGCTGTCCACGCGCACGCGGCTGGAGCAGCGCTGGCGATCCGACGGCGGCGGCACGGGATGGCGGCTGCGGGAAATGCTGCGATATGAAAAGCCGCTGAAGCCGGGGAGCGATGCAGTCAACGCGCTGGTCTATGCCGAAGGCTTCGCCGCGCTCAACAGCACGGATTGGGGACAAAGGGCGGGCTTTGAACAACTGCGCAGCTTCGCGGGCGCGGAAATCGGGCTGATGGGCAAGTCCACCGCCGAAATCGGCTACCTCAACCAATATGTGCATCAGGGCGGCGGCGCCAGCCGCATGAACCACGTCGCGGCGGTCACCTTCTTCTTCCGCCGCTGACCACAGGCTGGCCTTCGCGCGCGGAACAGGCTATCGGCGCGCCCATCATTCTGACGTGAAGGCAGTTCCATGGGTTTTCGTTGCGGTATCGTCGGGCTTCCCAATGTGGGCAAGTCCACCCTGTTCAATGCACTGACGGAGACGCAGGCGGCGCAGGCGGCGAACTATCCCTTCTGCACGATCGAGCCCAATGTCGGCCAGGTCGCCGTGCCCGACGAGCGGCTGCAAACGATCGCGAAGATCGGCGGATCGGCCAAGATCATCGAAACGCAACTGGCCTTCGTCGACATTGCCGGGCTGGTGCGCGGCGCGTCGAAGGGCGAAGGGCTGGGCAACCAGTTCCTGGCGAATATCCGCGAAGTGGACGCCATCGTCCATGTTCTGCGCTGTTTCGAGGATGACGACATCACCCATGTCGAGGGGAAGGTCGATCCCATCGCCGATGCGGAGACGGTCGAGACCGAATTGATGCTCGCCGACCTTGAAAGCCTGGAAAAGCGCGTTCCCGCCTTCGCCAAGAAGGCTGCGCAGGGCGACAAGGAAGCGAAGGCCGCCGCCGCCGTGCTGGGCCAGGCGCTGGACCTGCTGCGCGAAGGCAAGCCCGCGCGCCTCACCCAGCCCCGCGATGACGAGGAAGACCGCATCTTCCGCCAGGCCCAGTTGCTGACCGCCAAGCCCGTCCTCTATGTCTGCAACGTCGAAGAGGACAGCGCGGCGCAGGGCAATGCCCATTCCGCGCGCGTGTTCGAGAAAGCGGCGGCCGAAGGGGCCAAGGCCGTGATCGTCTCCGCCGCGATCGAAGCCGAGCTTATCACCATGCCGGTCGAGGAACGCGCGGAATATCTGGAAGCGCTGGGCCTTGAGGAAGCAGGTCTCGCCCGCATCATCCGCGCGGGCTATGAACTGCTTGGCCTCATCACCTTCTTCACCGTAGGCCCCAAGGAAGCGCGCGCCTGGACAGTGACCAAGGGGTCGAAGGCCCCGCAGGCGGCGGGCGCGATCCATTCCGATTTCGAAAAGGGCTTCATCCGCGCCGAAACCATGGCCTATGCCGACTATGTCCAGTTCAACGGCGAAGCTGGCGCCAAGGAAGCGGGCAAGTGGCGGTCGGAAGGCAAGGATTATGTGACGCAGGATGGCGACATCATGCTGTTCCGCTTCAACGTCTGACCCATGGCGCTGCGTCCCGGCCAGATGCCCGCGCAGCGCAAGGCCGCCTTTCCGCCCAGCGTCGACGCGGGCACGACGCTGCTGGTGCTGGGGAGCCTGCCGGGCGACGCGTCGATCAGGCAGGGCGAATATTATGCGCATCGCGGCAACGCCTTCTGGGCGTTGATGGGCGGCGTGCTGGACGAGGATCTGCGCGCCCTCCCCTATGCGCTGCGGCTCAAACGCCTGCGTGCGCGCGGCGTCGGGCTGTGGGATGTCATCGAAAGCGCCGACCGGCCCGGCAGCCTGGACAGCGCGATCCGGGACGCGGAGCTTCGCGACCTAAACGCCTTCATCGCCCGGCTCCCCGCGCTGCGCGCCGTGGCCTTCAACGGCAAGGCGGCGTCACTGCACGGACGGCGGCAGATCGGCGCGGCCGGTCAGGCCCTTACCCTGATCGACCTCCCCTCCAGCAGCGGCGCCAACGCCATGCTGTCGCGGGAGAAGAAGGCGGAAGCATGGCGGGTGCTGCGCCAGTGGATTGTCCCAGCTTCACATTGACGTAAACGTAAGCCGTGCCTAGACCGTTTTCAGACGAAACGGAGTTACCAGCCTATGGGCGACACCATCTATTTCGAAGACGTCCTTATCGGCGACCGGGTCGAATTCGGCCCGCTGACCATCAGCCGGGAAGAAATCATCGCCTTCGCCCGCGAATATGACGCCCAGCCTTTCCACCTGTCGGACGAGGCCGCGGCGCAAACCCATTTCGGCAGCCTGTCCGCCAGCGGCTGGCACAGCACGGCCTTCTTCATGAAGATGTTCGTCACCCATATGCAGGCGTCCGGCCATCAGGAAGCGAGTCTGGGCGCGATCGGGGTCGACGAATTGCGTTGGCTAAAGCCGGTGCGGCCGGGCGACACGCTGCGCGGCACATCGGAAGCAGTGGAAAAGAAGCTGTCCCGCAGCCGCCCGGAAATGGGCATCGTCAAAAGCAGGGCAGCGCTGATCAACCAGAATGACGAGACGGTGATGACGATGATGCCGATCGCCATGTTCCGCACTCGCCCCGCCTGACCGAAGCGGCTGCTCCGCCGTCAAAAATCCCGGCCGGATGGCGGCGGCGGCAGCGGCTGGTTGGCGATCGCATCGGCCGCCATCACCCGCACTTCCCGCGCCGGCGAGTCCGCGATCTGCAAAAGGTGGACGCCAGCGGGCAGGTCGAACCAGACGATCTTGCGGATGCCGGAACATTCCGGCCCATGGCCATGGGCTATGGAAGGAACGGCCTGATCGCCGGTGACGATGTCCACCCAGGCGGACCCCGAAAGCCCGACTCCCACCCGCGCAGCCGTCTTGACCGACAGGGTGAAGAGGCCGCCATAGCTTTTGGGCCGCAGCTTTTCCGGCTTCACCGCATATTGAACCTGCACCGCAGGCCGCAGCGCCGCGACGACCGGCTTGCCCAGGATCAGCCGGGGCGCCGAATGCGCCTCTCCCGCCGCCCTTTCCGCACCGCTCTGCATCCAGCTTGTCCACGGCTCTGGCGGAAACGGCGCGTCCTTGCACGGATCGGCGGCTGGCGCTGCGGCCGAAACGGGAAACGGAAGCGCGCAAAGGGCAAGCAGGAACAGGATGCGTTTCATGCCACTGCTATGCCCCAAAATCCTGCCCATCGATAGACGGAGATAAAATCCTCCCCCTTCCGACGCCTGCGGCGCAGCGAGGATTACGAGGCCCCTACTTCCTCCCGAACAGCTTCTCGATATCCCCATGCCCCAGCTTCACCCAGGTCGGCCGCCCATGATTGCACTGGCCGCTGCGGGGCGTGACTTCCATCTCGCGCAGCAATGCGTTCATTTCCGCGACGCTCAGCACCCGCCCGGCCCGGACGGATCCGTGGCACGCCATCGTCGCCGCGACCAGATCGATGCGCTCCTTGAGCGACAGCGCGCTGTCATAGGCGGCAAGGTCATCGGCCAGGTCCGACACCAGCCCCTGCACATCGCCTTGCCCCAGCATGGCGGGCGTGGCGCGCACCAGCATGGCGGAAGGGCCAAAGCGCTCCAGCTCCAGACCAAAAGCCTTCAACTCCTCGATCCGCGCCTCCAGCCGGTCGCAGGCCGGTTCGTCCAGCTCCACCACTTCGGGCAGCAGCAGCGCCTGGGCGGCGACGCCCTGCCCGTCCATCGCACGGCGCATCCGCTCCAGCATCAGCCGTTCATGCGCGGCATGCTGGTCGACGATGACGAGCCCATCCTCCGCCTCCGCCACGATATAGGTGCGGGCGACCTGGCCGCGCGCCACGCCCAGCGGAAAGCTCTGTCCTTCCGGCGGGGGCGCGGCCGCAGGTTCCGCGCGCGCCTGGGGCGGCGGCGTCAGAAAGGACGCGCGGCGATCGGCAACCCCCGGCGATGGCGGCGCGGAAACGGGCGCATAAGCCTCCGCCGCCGCGAAGATCGGCATGGCGCTGATCGGCGTTGGCGACACGGGTTCAGCCTTCCAGGCCGCGAGCCCGGCGGCATCGGCCTGCTGCACGGAACGAAATCCTTCCGCATCCAGCGCCCGGCGCAGGCCGGACACGATCATGCCACGGATCAGCGCCGGGTCGCGAAAGCGCACCTCCGTCTTGGCGGGGTGGACGTTGACGTCCACCTCCAGCGGCGGAACGTCCAGGAACAGCGCGACGACCGGATGCCGGTCCCGCGCCAGCATGTCGGCATAGGCTCCGCGCACCGCCCCCACCAGCAGGCGGTCGCGCACCGGGCGGCCATTGACGAACAGGAACTGATGGTCCCCGACGCCGCGATTATAGGTGGGGAGCGAGGCGACGCCCGACAGGCGGATACCCTCCCGCTCCAGGCTGACGACGACATGATTGTCCGCCAGCGCCCGGTCGGTCAGCGCCGCGACCCGGTCCTCCCTGCCCTCGCCGCCCTGCACGCCCAGAGCGCGGCGGCCGTCATGCTCCACGCTGAAGGCGACCGCCGGATGCGCCATGGCAAGGCGGCGGACGCAATCGATGCAGGCGGCATATTCCGCCTTGGCCGATCGCAGGAACTTGCGGCGCGCCGGCACGCGGGCGAACAGTCGCTCCACCGTCACGCGGGTGCCGGGCGGCAGGGCCGCAGGCCCTTCGGACACCAGCACGCCATTGTCCAGCGTCCGGTTCCATCCGTCGCTGCCCGCCGGGCGGCTGTCGATCGACAGGCGGGCGACGCTGGCGATGGAAGGCAGCGCTTCGCCGCGAAAGCCCAGGGTGGACACATTCTCTATCGCGTCATCGGGCAGCTTGGATGTCGCATGGCGCTCCACCGCCAGCGCGATCTCCTCCGGCGTCATGCCGCAGCCGTCGTCGCTCACCTCTATCCGGTCCAGCCCGCCATTGCTCAGGCGGATGGCGATGCGGCGCGCACCGGCATCCAGCGCATTTTCTACGATTTCCTTGAGCGCGCTGGCGGGCCTTTCGACCACTTCGCCCGCTGCGATGCGGTTGACCAGATGTTCGGGCAGACGGCGTATTGACATTGATTAGTGACTAGCCCAAGCGAGCGCATTCCGCGAGCCGTTACCCCCCGAAAATTTTACCTCGCCGCAGGGAATGATGACAGGGGCGGCGGAACGTGGCAGGCACCTCCGAACGCCCCGGTTCGCGTCGCCGGGATGACCGGGCTGAACAGGAACAGGCATGTCGATCTTCTCGCGACTTTTCAAACTCTCCTCCCAGGATATGGCTATCGATCTCGGCACGGCGAACACCGTCGTCTATGTTCGCGGGCGCGGCATCGTGCTGAACGAACCGTCTGTCGTGGCGGTGGAGACGCTGAACGGCGTGAAGCGGGTGAAGGCGGTCGGCGACGACGCCAAGCTGATGATGGGCAAGACCCCTGATTCGATCGAGGCCATCCGCCCCCTGCGCGACGGCGTGATCGCCGACATCGACGTCGCCGAACAGATGATCAAGCATTTCATCACCAAGGTGCATGGCGGCAAGTCGCGCCCCTGGCGCTTCCCCGAAATCGTGATCTGCGTCCCGTCAGGCTCGACCAGCGTCGAACGCCGCGCGATTCGCGATGCGGCCAGCAATGCGGGTGCTTCCCAGGTCTTCCTGATCGAGGAACCCATGGCCGCCGCCATTGGCGCGGACATGCCCGTGACGGAGCCGATCGGTTCGATGGTGGTCGACATCGGCGGCGGCACGACCGAAGTCGCCGTGCTGTCGCTGCGCGGCCTCGCCTACACGACATCGGTGCGCGTGGGCGGCGACAAGATGGACGAAGCCATCGTGTCCTTCGTGCGCCGCCATCACAACCTGCTGATCGGCGAAGCCACGGCAGAGCGTATCAAGAAGCAGTTCGGCGTCGCCCAGCCGCCCGAAGACGGCGTCGGCGAGACGATCCACATCAAGGGCCGCGATCTCGTGAACGGCGTGCCTAAGGAAATCTCCATCAACCAGGGCCAGATCGCCGATGCGCTGGCGGAACCCATCAGCACCATCGTGGAAGGCGTGCGGATCGCTCTTGAAAATACCGCGCCGGAACTGGCGGCGGACATTGTCGATCAGGGTATCGTGCTGACCGGCGGCGGCGCGCTGCTGAAAGGGCTGGACGATGAACTGCGCGACGAAACCGGCCTGCCCGTCACCATCGCAGAAGATCCGCTGACCTGCGTCGCCATCGGCACGGGCCGGGCGATGGAAGACCCGATCTTCCGGGGCGTGTTGCAGACCGCTTAAGGTCAGGGGGAAACAGGATGGCGCGGCCACCCAGCCGACGCCCCGGGCACAACCGGAAGGCGCAATACAGCCTCTTCGCCAGCTATGTGGTGGCGATGACGGGCGCCGCCGTCGGCCTGCTCCTGGTGGTTGTCGCCATATTCGATCCGACGGGTTTCGCGGTGATCCGCACCGCGACGGCGGAAATCACGCGTCCGGCGTCGATCGCGATGCGCAACATGGTGAGCGGCGCAAGCTCGCTGGACGAAGTGCTGGCCGCCTATTGGCGCGCCGGGTCCCAGAATATCGCGCTGCGCCGTCAGGTGGAGGCGGATCGCAACCGCATCATCGAAGCCAAGGCGGTGGCACAGGAAAATATCCGCCTCAAAAAGCTGCTGAAACTGGTGGAGACCGACGACAGCGAACTGCTGACCGCCCGGCTGATCGCCTCCTCGTCCAGCAGCACGCGCCGCTTCGCCCGCCTCAATGCCGGGCGCTGGCAGGGCGTGCGGATGGGCATGCCTGTGCGCGCGCCCGAAGGGCTGATCGGCCGCATCCACAACACAACGCCCAACACGGCGGAAGTCCTGCTGCTGACCGACACCAGCAATATCGTGCCGGTGCGCCGCGCCAATGACAGCGTTCCCGCCATTTCCACGGGGCTGGGCGACGGCACGCTGGAAATCAGGGCGCTGGCAGCGGGGCGCAATCCCTTCCATCCGGGCGACCTGCTGGTGACGTCAGGCGTCGGCGGCGTCTACCAACCCAACATACCCGTCGCCGTCGTCGTGCGGACGCAGGGCGAGATCGCCTATGGCGTTCCCCTCGCCAACCCGTCGAAGGTCGATGCGGTGGTGGTCGAACGTTCCTTTGAAGAGGCCGTGACGCGGACCGATCCGGCGGCAGACGCGGTGCCCGTGGACGCCGGGGCAGCGGCCAACGCCATCACGCCATGATCGACCCGCACCTACGCCATGTTCCGCGCCTGGGCCGCCAGCCATCGGCTTTCCGCCTGAACGGGACGCCGGTGATCACGGTGATGCTGGGTTCGGCCGTCACAATATTGCCAGTGATCGCGCAGGCGCCGGTGATGCCCCCCTTCGGGCTGCTGCTGCTGCTGTCCTGGCGGCTGCTGCGGCCCGAATTGTGGCGCACCTGGATCGGCCTGCCCCTCGGCCTGTTCGATGACATGATGAGCGGCCAGCCGATCGGATCGGCCATGTTCCTGTGGACGGTGACGCTGATCGGGATCGACGCCATCGAACATCGCATGGTCTGGCGAAGCTACCGGCAGGACTGGCTAATCGCGGCGCTGGCGATTATCTTCTGCATCGCGGGCGGGGTGCTGTTCGCGCGCATGGCTGGCGGAGGAGACATCAACCTGTATCTTGTCGCGCCACAGATGCTCTGGACCATCCTGCTTTTCCCCTTCGTGGTGCGGCAATGCGCCCGGATCGACCGCTGGCGTGTAATGGCATGAAGCTGCCCAGGCTCAAGAAGAAGACCGTCAACGAAGCCGCCCTGTCCTTCACATTCACGCGCCGGGCGATGGTGATCGGCGGCATTCAGGCCGGTTTCGGGGCGATGCTGATCGGGCGGATGGCCTGGATCAGCATTGCGGAAAATGAGAAATACAATCTTCTGTCGGAAAGCAATCGCGTCAACCTGACGCTCATCCCGCCCCGGCGCGGATGGATCATCGACCGCAACGGGCGGCCTCTGGCCAACAACCGCACCGACTTTCGCGTCGACCTGATCCCGGAGCGCGTCACTGACCCCGAAGGCACGATCCGCAGCCTGGCGCAGTTGCTCTCGCTCTCGCCCGAAGATGTGGAGCGCATCAAGACAGAGTTGGACAAGTCGGCGGGATTCCGCCCGGTGCAGGTCGCCGAAAAGCTGACCTATGACCAGTTCGCGGCCGTCAGCGTCCGCCTGCCCGACCTGCCTGGAGTGTCGCCCAGCCAGGGCTTTTCCCGCTACTATCCCGCAGGGGCAACGGTCGGCCATCTGCTGGGATATGTGGGCGCGGCATCGGCCAAGGATTATGAGGAGCGCAAGGACCCGCTGCTGATCACGCCGGGGTTCAAGGTCGGCAAGGACGGGCTGGAAAAATCCTTCGACCGTGAACTGACGGGCAAGCCCGGCGCGAAACGGGTGGAGGTGACCGCGCGCGGAAAGATCGTGCGCGAACTGACCACCCGGCCCGACACGCCGGGCAACCCCATCAAGCTCACCATCGACGCCGGGTTGCAGGAATATGCCGGGCGGCGGCTCGCCACGCAGAGCGGCTCCGTCGTCATCATCGACTGCCACAATGGCGACGTCCTCGCCATGGCGTCGATGCCCAGTTTCGATCCCAACAGCTTTTCCGACGGCATCGGCCGCCTGGAATGGGAAATGCTGTCGAAGGACGATCACGTCCCCCTGCGCAACAAGACGCTCCAGGGCCTCTATCCCCCCGGATCGACGGTCAAGCCCATGGTGGCGCTGGCGCTGCTGGAAGCGGGCGTCAAACCGTCCGAAACCATCGGCTGCTCTGGCGCGATCCGCGTCGGCAACACATTGTTCCACTGCCACAAGCGGCGCGGCCATGGCGCGGTGAACATGCGCACCGCCATCGCGCAGAGCTGCGACATCTATTTCTACCAGATGGCGCAGCGCATCGGCATGGACCGCATCGCCAGCATGGCCCGGCGTGTCGGCATGGGGCAGAAATTCCCGCTGCCCTTCCCCAGCCAAAGTTACGGCACGGTTCCCGACCCCGCGTGGAAGCTCAAGAAATATGGGCAGAAATGGCAGGTCTACGACACTGTCAATGCGACCATCGGCCAAGGCTATATGCTCATCAATCCGTTGCAAATGGCGGTTATGGCGGCCCGGCTTGCGACCGGGCGGCAGTTGATGCCCAATTTCCTCCATGGCGCGTCCCGCTCGGCTCCCGCGCCTGTCGGCGTGAACGAGGAGCATCTGGTGACCATCCGCGACGCCATGAGCGCGGTCGTCAACGGAGGCGGCACCGGCGGCGCGGCGCGGATGAGCATCCCCGGCGTCATGATGGCTGGCAAGACCGGCACAGCGCAGGTACGCCGCATCACCATGAGCGAACGCGCGGGCGGCGTCAGGGGCAATGCCTCCCTGCCCTTCAAGCTGCGCGACCATGCCCTGTTCCAGGGCTTTGCTCCGTTCGACAATCCCCGCTACGCCATTGCCTGCATCATCGAGCATGGCGGCCACGTCAACCGGATCGAGGACGCGCCGATGATCGCGAGCGACACCATGTCCTTCCTGTTCGATCAGGCCAAGGCGATGGAGAAGCTGGAGACTCTGGAAAAGGGCTGGGGCGGCACCCCTGCCGAGCGCATGGCGCGGCAAATGGCGGCATTCCGCCTCGCCAAGGCCATTGAGAAGGGAGAGGCCCCGCCGCAAGCAGCCGCGAATGCGACAGAGGCCGCCAACGCCACTGCCAGCAACGCCTCTTCCCCCGCCCCGGCGCAAAATGCCGACGCGCAGCCTGCGGAAGATGATGCGCCGCCCCCTCCTGATTCCAATCCGGGCGGCGCGCGATGAACATCGTCCCTGAACCCGTGGCCCAATTTCCCTGGAAGGTTCTGGGGATTCTCTTCGCGATCGCCTGCTTCGGCACGCTGGTACTGTACAGTTCTGCGGGCGGCAGCATCACGCCCTGGGCCATCAACCAAGCGGTGCGCTTCGTCATCTTCACCGGCATGGCGCTGGTGCTGAGCCGCATCCCGCTTGAAATCTTCGCCCGCTTCGCCTTCCCGGCCTATGGCGTGGTGCTTGTGTCGCTGGTCGTGGTCGAACTGATCGGCGGCGTCGCGGGGGGCAGTCAGCGGTGGATCAATCTTGGCTTCATGCAGTTGCAGCCGTCGGAGTTCATGAAACCGGCGATCGTCCTGGCGGTTGCCCGCTTCTATGCGCTGCTTCCGGTGGGAGAAATCCGGCGATGGACCGCCATCTGGCCCGCTTTGGTGCTGATCGGGGTGCCGTGGGCGCTGGTCCTGGTGCAGCCTGACCTTGGCACCGCGACCATGATTGCTGCGGGGGGAGTGACGGTCATGTTCCTGGCAGGGCTGCCGTTGCGCCTGTTTGTCGGGTCGGGACTGGCCCTGGCGGCGATCATCCCGATCGCGTTCAGCTTCCTGCATGATTATCAGAAGAACCGCGTTCTCATCTTCCTCGACCCGGAAAGCGATCCCCTGGGCGCGGGCTACCATATCAGCCAGTCGAAAATTGCCATCGGTTCGGGCGGCCTGTGGGGCAAGGGTTTCCTTAAGGGCACGCAAAGCCATCTGGACTATCTGCCCGAAGGCCATACCGACTTCGTCTTTGCGACCATGGCGGAGGAATGGGGGCTGGCTGGCGGCATATTCCTGATCGGCGCGTTCCTGCTGCTGTTCCGCTGGGGCATCGGCGTATCACTCCGCACGCAGGACAAATATGCAAGGCTGGTGGCGGCGGGGCTCACCACGACCATCTTCTTCTATGTCGCCATCAACCTGATGATGGTGATGGGCCTCGCCCCCGTGGTCGGCATCCCCCTGCCCTTCATGTCCTATGGCGGGTCGTCAATGCTGACGGTCATGCTGTGCATCGGCATCATCATGGCGATCGAAAGGTCCACGCGCAAAGGCCGCCGGTCCAGCGGCAACTGGGCCTGAGCAACCGCCATCCGCGAAAAATCCCGCCGCAAAGCAAATTACTGTTTGCAAAGCCGAAGGATAATGCTAACCGCCCGGCCACGCCAAGGCGACACCCCAAGGGGTCAGCCGAAAGCGAGTGTGGACGCATAGCTCAGTTGGTAGAGCAGCTGACTCTTAATCAGCGGGTCCTAGGTTCGAGCCCTAGTGCGTCCACCATCCATTCCAAATAATACAGCAACTTACCCCAAATAGGGGATGACTCCAAAAGTTGCCTGTGAAATCCCCATAAGCAAATCATGAGCAGTACCGCAGCGTAAGCGCGGGTCGCTGATATGCGTGGCGACGCCTGCCAACAGGGATATGCGTCAATCTTCGGCTCGCCGGTAATAAGCGGTGTTGAACGCGAGCGCGAATTTGCCCGGTTCGCGAATGCAGCAATGGGTCCAGTCCGGCCGGATCTACTTACACAACTGTCCACAAACGCCCCCCGCCAGTGCGGATCTCCTGTCAGCATGGCTCGCCAATTACCCTCGGCGCAGCCCCGTTGCCCATTCAAGCCTTGCCCCCCGGCGTGCAAACCATGTTCTATCGCGACAATCCTTCACTTCCGGCCGCGAGCAATATCACTCACCCGCCGCACCCCTGTTGCAAGGCACTTGACCAACGGTAGAATGAACCAAAGGAGAGGCGCCAGCGGAGCAGATGCATGCAGATGACGACCGCCTTTGCTGCCACCGATTGAAGATCGCTAGAAAGGACGAACCACAATGCGTGCTGCAATTTTCGAAGGCGTGGGAAAGCCACTGTCCATCCAGACCGTGGCCGATCCCACCCCTGCGCCGGACCAGGTTATCCTGACGGTCGAAAATGCGGGCATCTGCGGTTCTGACCTTCACATGAGCGAAGGAGAGCACACCCCCGCGGGCCTCATCCTGGGCCATGAATTTGCGGGCACGATCGCCGCGGTAGGATCGGCAGTGACGGGATGGAAAGCCGGTGACCGTGTGACCGCGCTGCCGCTCAACGCTTGCAATAGCTGCGACGCCTGCGACCAGGGGCTGCCCGCCTTGTGCAGCGAAACTCTGTTCACCGGATGCTATCTGAACGCCCAGGGCGCCTATGCCCAATATGTCGCGGCGCGCGGCTCCATGCTCCAGCGCCTGCCCGATGGCGTCAGCTTTGAGGAAGGCGCGATGGTCGAGCCGCTGGCGGTGGGCCATCATATCGTCGGCATGGCCGAAATGCCGCGTGGAGCGTCGGTTCTGGTCCTGGGCGGCGGTCCGATCGGCGCTGCCGTGGCGTTGTTCGCGCGCCATGCGGGCGCGCGTGACGTGATCGTCAGCGAGATGTCCGAAAGCCGCCGCGCCCGTGCAATGGACGTCGGGGCGACGGCCGTGATCGATCCCCGCAAGGAGGATGTGCTGGAGGCATTCCGCAAGGCCACCGGCAAAGCGCGCCCCTCCGTCGTGTTCGAATGCGTCGGCCTGCCCGGCATGATGCGGCAGGCGGTGGATTTCGCAGCCGTGCGCGGCCGCGTGGTCATCGCGGGTGTCGTGTTCCAGGAGGATACGCTTGCGCCCATCGCCGCCCTGGGCAAGGAAGTGACGATCCGCTTTAGCCAGGCCTATACCGAAAGCGATTTTGCCGCTGTCATCGACGCGCTGGCGCGGCGCGAGGTCGATACGCAACCGCTGCATACGGCAACGGTCAGCCTGGATGAACTGCCCGAAGCGTTTGAGGCGCTCCGCAAGCCGACGACCCAGTGCAAGGTTCTGATCAAACCCTGATCGTGGCGGACGCCCTTGATTCATCAAGGGCGGAAATTCACTTCTCCAACTAACAGAGAAGGGGCGGGAGGATGTGATCCTCCTTCCCGGAGAAATGCACTTCGCTCTATTGACCGCGGCTTGGGTGGACTGGCGCCTCGCCGCGCGCGGCCGCTTCAGGATTGCGCCAGCGTTTCAAGCAATTCCATCAGCATAGGACGCAGGCGCAATATCTCCTCGCGGTGGACCGCGCTTAATCGCGCCAGAATGCCATGCGCCTGTTCGGTCAAAAGCAGCAGCGCCTGCCGCCTGTCCCGCGCCGATGGCTGGCGCTGGACCAGATTCAGCGCCACCAGCCGGTCGATCAGGCCGCTCGCACTGTGCGGTTTCAGGATCAGCCGGTCCGCGACATAACCTACCGTCGCCTCCCCTGACGGGGCCGCGCGGATCGCGAGCAGCGCCTGATGCTGCTGCGGCGTCAGCCCGCAAGCCGCAGCGCGATTCTCGCTGAACGCCAGGAATTGGCGCAGGGAATATCGGAATTCCGCGAGGGTCGCATAATCGGCATCGGAAAGGTCGGCAGGCATAAGACACCTCTACGCCGTCATGCGGCATTGATAAATATCGTACTACGATATATTGGCGCGCCTTCCTTGTTCCTTTGGATGGACCCGCGATGCGTTCCTTCAACCTTTCCTCCTCTCCCCCGCGCCTGGCCGACCACAGCGCCGACCGGCGCATGCTGATGCTGGCGGCGGCGGCCATCGTGGTGGGGACAGGCGGCGCCATGGGGGCATGGCTGCTGTTGAAGGCGATAGCGGCCGCCACCAACATCTTCTGGTTCGGCCGCCTCTCCGCTGCGCCGTCCGAGATCACCGGCAACAGCCTTGGCCCGGCGGTCGCCGTCATTCCGGTCGTCGGCAGCCTCATCGTCGGCCTGATGGCCCGTTTCGGTTCGGACAAGATTCGCGGCCACGGCATACCGGAGGCGATAGAGGCGATCCTCTATGGCGAAAGCCGCCTGTCGCCCAAGGTCGCCATCCTCAAGCCCCTGTCCTCTGCCATCTCCATCGGCAGCGGCGGGCCGTTCGGCGCGGAAGGGCCGATCATCATGACGGGCGGGGCGATCGGGTCTCTGTTCGCCCAGCGGTTCCACCTGAGCGCGGCGGAGCGCAAGACATTGCTCGTCGCGGGCGCTGCGTCCGGGATGACCGCGATCTTCGGCACGCCCGTCGCGGCCATCCTCCTCGCGATCGAGGTGTTGCTGTTCGAATGGAAGCCGCGCAGCTTCGTGCCGGTCGTCATCGCCGCCCTCACCGCGCTGCTGTGGCGTCCTCATCTGATCGGCGGCGGGGCGCTGTTTCCCGTCATCCACCATATCGCTCTGGAGCCGGTCATCATCGGCATCGCTCTCGCCATGGGAGCGCTCGCGGGATGTCAGGCCTCGCTGCTGTCTATCCTCCTCTACCGGGTGGAGGATCTGTTCGCCCGGCTGCCCCTGCATTGGATGTGGTGGCCCGCCATCGGCGCGGTCGCGGTGGGGATTGGCGGCCTGATCGACGCCCATGTGCTGGGCGCGGGTTATGACAGCATCCGGGCCCTGCTCGACGGATCGATGGCGCTGCGGGTCGCGCTCGCGCTCCTCTTCGTCAAGGCGGCGGTGTGGCTGATCGCCCTTGGTTCAGGCACTTCGGGCGGGGTGCTCGCGCCGCTGCTGATGCTCGGCGGCGCGCTCGGTTTCGTGATCGGCCATTATCTGCCGGGCGGCAGCGCGCTATGGGCGCTGGCGGGCATGGCCGGGACGATGAGCGGCGCGATGCGCGCGCCTCTGACGGCGGCGCTGTTCGCGGCCGAACTGACCGGCGATTTCGCGATGCTTCCGCTTACCATGGCGGCGTCGGCCAGCGCCTATGCCGTCAGCGTCCTCCTCATCCGCCGGTCGATCCTGACGGAGAAGATCGCGCGCCGGGGACGCCACGTCTTGCAGGAATATAGCGTCGATCCGCTCGACTTCCTGCAAGCGGGACAGGTGATGACGCCCAACCCGGAAACGCTGCCGGGAATGATGACGGTCGCCCAAACGGTGCGCTTCTTCGCGGATGCGAAGCATCGCAGCTATCCCGTGGTGGACGAGGCCGGGCATCTGGTCGCGCTCGTATCCCGCTCCGACGCGCTGCGATGGCAGACGGACGCCGCGCCGCTGGACGCCACATTGGCGGAAGTGCTTTCGGACATATCCCTTCCCGTCGCCAGGCCGGAGGAGCCGATCGGCCGGATCGCGGACCTGATGGTCGATAACGGCATCGGGCGTATCCCGGTCGTCGATCCGCACACCTCCCGCCTAGTCGGCATATTGAGCAGGCAGGACATGCTCAAGATACGGCATGTTCACCGTGCCGCCGAACAGGCGCGCGGCTGACGGCCCAGCCTCCGGCGGGGTGAGGACCAGACGCTTGCGCAAAGGCCAGAACCCTGCTCCCGCCATGGGAACAGGGTCTAGTCTCAGCGCTTCACATTGCCGTTCTTCGACACTTCAAGCCGCAGGCGGCATCACCATTTGAAGCTCAGCGTCGCGCCGAATTCACGCGGGTTCGTGACGTTGACGGTGCTGTAGCCGGACTCGAACGCGCCAGCGACAGCAGCGCCGGTCTGCACTTCGCCCAGCGAGATGTTCGTGATCCGCTTCTGATTGAACAGATTCTTCGCGAACACATCCAGTTCCCATTTGTCATCGTTGGAACGCACGCCCACGAACAGGTTGACGATTTCGCGATGCTTGAACCGATATTGCGACTGCCACCAATAATAGCTGGGCGTGTAGGTCAACAGCGCCCGGACAAAGGGTGTGACATTGTCCATCGGGAAGCGCACTTCCGTATTGGCGTTCAGGCTGAAGTCCGGCGTATTCGCCAGCTTATCGTCGATATTGCAGTAGCTGACATTGCCGGGACCGGTAACGTCGGGATCGCCAATGGTATTGGGCGCGCCAGTCCCCGCATAGTCGTTGCACGGCAGCCTGGCATTGTCCCAGCGCGCCTTGGTATAGGCGGCGCTGACGTTCAGGTCCCAATCGGGCGTGGGCCGCGCATCGATGGACGCCTCGACACCCTTGATCGTGGCGTCTCCATTATAGTTGAAGTCGAAAACACCCGTGGGTCCGCTTGGGTTGGCGGGCGAAGACCAGAAAATACTGTTGAAGCGGCTGAGGAAGCCATTCAGCTTCTGATAGAAGGCCGCGACGCTATAGTTCAGCTTGCGATCGAACAGTGCTCCCTTTACGCCGACTTCGATGGAGTCCGTCTTTTCCGGCCGGGTCTGAATAAGATCGCCGGTAACTACGGCCGGGCCCGCCACTTTCGAACTGCCCTGGCGGAAAGAATGCCCATAGGCGGCATAGATGTTCAGGTCAGGGGTCGCTTCATAGTTGATGGTCGCCCCGCCAGTGATTGGCGTATTTCGGATGCGCTGCAAAGGCGCCGGAATGATTTCCTCGGCCGGTGAACTGATGAACCCTGCAAGCCCCTGCTGTGTCGTCTGCACCTTCTTCAAGATCGAATAACGCAAACCGCCCTGAATGGTCAGCGGGCCCGTCTTGTATCGGAGATTGCCGCTGAACGACCAAGTCTGCGTATTTACCGGAACTCTTATCAGCGCCGTCAGCGGGAACTGGTTGGCCATGGTAAAGGGCGCGATCGGATCGTTGCATCCCACGGCCGCCCCGCCCACCAAGGCGCAAGGCGGATTGACCTGCGCATCCGGCGCCACGGGGTACAGAAGCAGGCTGCTATCCTGCTGCACGCGCGTCGTGCCGGTTTGCTTCGAATAGAAGGCGCTCACTCCCCAGCCAAGACCTTCCTCATTGTTCGAGGCCAGGCGCAACTCGCCCGTATCGACCTTGTACGGCGTGATCACGTTGGAAGTCTGGATATAGCCGGGAATGCTGTTTGCCGAATCCAGGTCCCGCTCGATCTTCAACTTGGTATATTGATGCGCGCCGACAAATGACAGCGTTGCGGGACCAAGGTCATAGTCGAACTGCAAGTTGACGAGATGCGTTTCGTTCCGATTGCGGAAGATGCCTTCCTGCACCGAACCGCGATCGGACACGCTCAGCGGCGGACCGGACACGACGCTGGTGTCGGGAGCGAAGGAACCGCCCCCAAATGCTGGCGGAACGAGGATCGTGGGCGTGCCGAAGAATGTGCTGTAGATGCCCAGCGGCGTATTGCCGCTTCCGACGACCTGCTGGAAAACGCGATTGTCCGCGTGCAGATATTGGTAGGTCAGGAAAGCGGTGAAGTCCGTGCTGGGCTGCCAGCCCAGCGTGATGCGGCCGCTTTCCGTCCGGCTGCGCGAATAATCGCCGCTGTTGACGTCCCGCACCTGATTGACGCGATTGCCATCGACCAGCCCCGCAACGCGGATCGCCAGCGTGTCGTTGAACGGCAGGGATACGCCGCCCTGCACATTATAGGCGTGCCGGTCGGTTCCGGTGATTTGCATATAGCCGTCCGGCCCGTCGAAAACCGGCTTGCGCGTGGCGATGGTGATCGATCCGGCGGGCGCCGACAGGCCGCGCAGCAGCCCCTGAGGACCGCGCAGCACTTCGATCTGCTGAATATCATAGACTGCCGTGAAGACGGTCTGCGCATCCGCCGGGACTTCATTATAATAGACCTGAACCGCAGGACCCGTCCCCTGATCGGGGTCGAACGTGATACCGCGCAAAGTCGTCGTGTTGTTACGGCCAGTCGTATTGGTAAGTTGCAGGCCCGGCGCAAGTTGCGAGATATCCTTGACGTCGAAAATCTTAAATTGCTCAAGCTGCTCGCCGGTGGCGACGTTCACCGACATCGGCACGTCTTGCAGCCTTTCTTCACGCCGGGTCGCGGTTACGATAATGTCGGCGGTGTTGCTGCTTTCAGCCCCTGATTGCGCATGAGCCGCAGCAGGCATGGCAAAAGCGGAAACACTGGCGCACAGCATAGCGGCGCGCGAAATGCGCTTCATCTTCATCCAGACATCCTCCCTCAGACGTAATTTTGTTGGACGACTCTTATCGGCCGTCTCTGTTCTTTATATCGCAGCTACTAAGGGGAGCAATGATCTTTCGAACGCCCCCGCACGATTTATTTCGGGAAGACTTGCCGCGCCATGGACATGCGCGATGGCGGCGGCAGATGCCATATCACTCCCGCCGCTGCTGCGTGCCGGAGCCCTCTTCCTCCGGCTGCCCGTCCGCCGCTGCCTCCGGCACGACCCAATTGAGCCGGATGCCCCCGCCCGCTATTCCCTCGACGGCGCGTCCGCCGCGCGATACGATGCCTTCGGCTATGGCGCGGCGCTGGGCGGCGGTTCCCCCGTTCACCTGCATGTCCTGCGACCGGCGCGACGATGCCCAGGCGGCAAGGTCCAGCAGCCTGCCGTCGACCACGCCCTGATCGATCCGCACGCCGGGCAGGTTCGTCTGTTCAGGCGGCGCCAGCGTCACCGTCCAGTCCGGCAAAGCGCGGCGGGCGCGATCTTCCAGCGCGCGATAGCCCTCAAGGCCCAGCCCCGGCAGCACGGCGGCGGTCGCGCCCAGGCTGCGCCGTCCGGGGTTCAGCCGCACGGCGGACGGGCTGGTTCCGGCGATAAGGCTCAGGATGCTGGCGGCCTGGTCAGGGCGGCTGCCAAAGTCCTGCCGCCCGCTCTCGCTCGCGCGGGCGATCTGCGCGGCCTCCGTCGCCCCTGCATCCTGCGAGGTGCGGAGCTGGTCGACATGGATATCCACCGGGCGGCCCAGCCGCGCCCGCAGGTCGGCCGCCAGCAGCGCGTCGGCCCTGGGAACGATGCCGGGCGTCAGCATGACGGCACGCACCCTCATCGGCGAGCGGGCATAGTCAATCTCGACCTGACTGAGCCGCGCGTCCGAAGGAAAGCGCGCCCGCACGGTATCGCGCACCTGACGCTGCGCCACCGCCTCGAACGCGATCTGCTTGAGCGCCGCGCTCAAGGGGATCGACAGCAGGCCCAGCCCTGCGAAGAACAACACCAGCTGCCATCCGGTATGGTGCGGCGATAAATGGCTGCCAAACCCATAGACGCGCGCCACCAGCGCCGCCGTCAGCGATATCGTCACCGCGTTGGTGATGAACAGCAGCAGCGCGCCGGAAAAGATCGTCCAGTTCCAAGTGGCGATGCCGAATCCGACCACCACGATCGGCGGCATCAGCGCGATGGCGATCGCGACACCCACCACCGTGCCGCCCCGCCCGCGGATCAGGGCATAGGCCCCGGCGAGGGCGGACAGCAGCGCCACCAGCAGGTCGAACAGGGTCGGCTGCGTTCGTCCGGCAATCTCGCTCGTGATCGTCTGGACCGGCGACAGGGCAACCAGAATGACCGACAGGATGACCGCGACGGCTGATCCCAGGCCCAGCGCAGTGGCGGCGCGCCGGATCTCCTGGAAATCGAGCGTGGCTATCCCGAAGCCAAGGCCGATGATCGGCATCATGAGGGGTGAGAGCAGCATCGCGCCGATCAGCACCGCGACCGACGGCATCAGCAGGCCCAGCAAGGAAATCGATGCGGAAATCAGCACCAGGAAGAGGTATCGCCCTGACCAGCCGGAATCCTCGCTGATCTGGTCGAGGACGGCCGCGTGATCCACGCCGCCCACGACCCAGATGCTCCACCATCGCCGCAGCTTGCTCCTGCTTTCGCGCTCTGCGGCTTCCACTGCAAAAACCTCTTGCTTTACATCAATGTGCCTCCTGCTAGGCGATCGGGTCCATGTCCGCAACCGCACGGGGACGGCAGGCCGCCATCACTCCGCCCGCGCACTGGACTCCGGCAGCACCAGCGTGACCAGCAGCCCCGGCCCAGCGTCCGACAGGACCAGCGTTCCGCCATGCAGCCGCGCCACCGCCGCCGCCAGGGAAAGCCCCAGCCCCGCGCCGGCGATATGGCGCGAAGCATCCAGCCGGGCGAAACGCCGCAACGCCTCCTCCCGCCGGTCCTCGGCGATACCGGGTCCGTTATCCGCCACGCTCACCAATATGCGTCCGGACTCGCGCCGCGCGGACAGCCGGATATGGGTGCCGCCATATTTCAGCGCATTGTCGATCAGGTTGGACAGCACCTGTCCGATCAGTTCGCGTTGCGCCCGGATGGAAAAGGCCGGCTCCGCATCGACGGTGATGGTCGCGCCCTTCTCCTCCGCGATGACGCCGTACATCTCCTGAAAATCACGCAGCAGCGCCCCGGCGTCCACGGCGGCGAAGCTGTCCCGCCCGATCCCCGCCTCCGCCCGGCTGATGACCAGCGCGGTGTTCAGCATCCGCAGCAGGGTGTCGCTCTCCTCCAGCACGCTTTCCAGAACGGCGCCGGTGTTCTCGTCCCGGCTGCTTTTGAGCGCGCTTTCGATAACGGCGCGCTGGCGCGTAAGGGGGGAGCGCAGATCATGGGCCAGCCCGTCCGTCACCAGGCGCAACTCGCCCACCAGCCGGGTGATCTGGTCGAGCATGGCGTTGATGGCGCGGCCCAGCGCGTCGAACATATCGCCGCTGCCCGTCAGCGCGATCCTGCGCTCCATCTCCCCCGTGCTGACCGCCGCCGCCGTGTCGATGACGGATTTCAGCCGCCGCTTGATGATCGCCGCCGACAGCCACGCCGCGCCCCCCGCCAGCGGCACCGCCAGCAGGACCGCGCCGATCAACGCCGTCTGGAGGAAGCCGCCGATGCGCAGGTCATCCTCGACGACATGCCCCGTCATCAGCCGCGCGCCATCGGGAAAGCGGGCGGCGACGATGCCTATCTCTTCCCGCGCCCTGCCCTTGCGGTCGTTGCGCACCAGCCGGGCGCGATGCCATGTTTCGGAACTGCCTGTACCCGCTGGCCAATGGTCCAGATTGCCCGCGATCTTCCGGCCGTCCGGCGACAGCAGCAGGATCACCGAATTGCCGCTGGGGTCGGATGCGATCCGGCTGCGCACGGTCGCGCCTGCCGCGGCCGAACCGGCGGCGGCGTAGGTCGCCGCGATATCGTCGCGCAGGCCGACCGCCACTTCCCGGCTCGCATGCGCCATCGACCGGCTGGTGAACTGGTGCACCGCCGCCAGCGCCACCAGCACGCAGGCGATCTGCATCAGGAAGACGAGGATGGCGAAGCGCCAGATGACCGAATGAAATCTCCGCACGAAGCCGCGTCAGCCCTGATCGCCCAGGCGATAGCCCGCGCCCCTTACCGTGTGGATCAACGGCGCCTCCCCTTCCTCGTCGATCTTGCGCCGCAGCTTGCTGATATGCACGTCGATCACGTTGGTTCCGGGGTCGAAATGATAGTCCCACACCCCTTCCAGCAACATGGTCCGCGTCACCACCTCGCCCTGATGGCGCATCAGGAAATCGAGCAGGCGGAACTCGCGCGGCTGCAACTCTATCGTCCGCCCGCCCCGCGTCACCCGGCGCGACAATAGGTCGATCTTGAGGTCGCCGCAGGTCAGCCGCGTTTCGGGAACAGGCCCCGCCGTCCGCCTGCGGATGATCAGCCGCAGGCGCGCGAGCAGCTCGGCAAAGGAGAAGGGCTTGGCAAGATAATCGTCGGACCCGGTGGTCAGCCCTGCAACGCGATCCTCCGCCGCGGCCAGCGCCGACAGGATGATGACCGGCGTTTCGATCGCCGCCGCGCGCAGGGCCGCCAGCACCGCCATCCCGTCCATGCCCGGCAGCATCCGGTCCAGGATGATCGCGTCATGGGTCCGCCCGGTGGCCAGGAACAGACCGTCGCGGCCGTCGCTGGCGCGGTCGACCGTGAACCCCTCCTCCGTCAATCCTCTGGCGATATAGTCCGCGGTCGTCGCGTCATCCTCGACCAGCAATATCTTGTGGCTCATGGCTGCCCTTCCCCTTCCGCCGTCCGGTCCCGCGCGGCCCTGCCCATGCGCGAAGCCGCGCTGCCCCGGCCGCCGCCGACCAGCCGCTGAAGGTCGACCATGGCGCGCGCCATCGACAGCCCCTGCGGCCCGGCGATGAAGCGCGGCTCCCATTGCGGCGCGAACTTGGCCTTATAGGCGCGAAGCCCCTCGAAGCCATAGAAGCTCTCGCCATGGCGGTAGAGAAAGGCTCCGGCCTTGGCCCACCATGGCGACAACGGCCGCGCCGCGAGACCCGACAGCGGCGCCAGGCCCAGCGTGAACCAGCGATAGCCCTTGTCCCGTCCCCACAGCATCAGCCGGGAAAACATGAAATCCATCGTGCCATAGGGCACGTCACTTCCATGGCGCATCAGGTCCACGGACAATTCGCCGCCGTCCGCCGCCGCCCATATGTTCGCGAAGGCCACGATCTCGTCGCCCCGGCACACCACGGCGCAGTCGAACTGTTGCAGATAGGCCGGATCGAAACGGCCGACGCTGAAGCTCTTTTCCGTCGCGCCCTTCGCCTCCAGCCACTCGTCCGAAATCGCCTTCAGCCGGGGGATCAGCATGGGCACGTCCGCCCGTGGCACGATCTCGAACCGCGCGCCCTCCCGCTCGGCCCGGCGGACCGCA
>NZ_ATHO01000151.1 GCF_000445065.1 Sphingobium quisquiliarum P25
GGGGGAAGGCCTGCCCCTCCCCAACCCACCTCCGTTCGTTTCGAGCGAAGCCGGGAACATGCCCGCCACCCCCGGAACAAGCAGGGGTCAATCCGGCATCATCGCCTTCAACCGCTCCAGTTCCCCCGCATCCATCGCGGCCTCGGCCTCATCCTCCCCCCGCGCCGCGCGCAGCACCGCCTCCAGCTCCACCGGCGTCGAGCGCCAGAACTCGTCCGGCCGCCAGCCCAGCAGCCATCCCGCGACGCCCGCCAGCCGCGCCGCTGTTTTGAAGAAACTCATCGTCCCCCCAAAATCTGCCTGAGTATCCCGCGCAGCACCGGCGACAGCTTCGCCAGCCCCATCTCGACGATCGCCTCGCCCAGCCTTTCGCGCGTCAGCCCTTGCGGCGGGTCGGCGAGGCAGTGCCAGAACAGCGCCGCCATGTCGGACAGCGACAGCCTGCCGTCCGCGGCCCTGTCCACCAGTTCGAACAGCGGCCCCAGCTCCTCTTCCGCCGCCACCAGCGCGGCAAAGCTCGGCCGCAGCCTCACCGTCTCGCCCGCCAGTTCCAGCGCGGCCTCGCCCCTCGCGCCATTGGGCACAGGATTGGGGCCGCTCATTCCGACACCACCGGGCCGGAGCTTTCCAGGCTCAGCGCATAGTTGCGCTCGCCATTATAATCCCCGGCATAGTCGAGACGCGTCACCAGAAAGCGGCCGCGCATCCGCTCGCCGCTTTCGAAGCTCAGTTCATAATGTTCGATGGTGCCGGACAGCGCATGGTTGCGGATGCGCACCTCGGCCGCCGATCCGGTGAAGATTCCCGCCGCCGACACGCTGACCGACCGCACCCCCGCGCCGGACAGCAGTTCGCGCCACCCGCCGGAATCCTTGCTGGTGACGTTCACCGCCTCGCCATTCACCGATAGCTGCGTGGTGCGCATCCCCGCCACCGTCGCATAAGCGGGCGGGCTGCCGCCATCGCCCACCTTCAATAGAAATGCGCTTCCTTTTTCTACGCCCATGGAGCATTCTCCTGTAAGATAAACCGTGTAAGATTCGCGATTGAGAGAGGTTCGAATGCTTGGCGCACTTCCCCTCATCATGCTGCTGGCGGCACCCCAATCGGGCGACGCCGTGGGCGCTGGCCGCAAGGCGTTCTCGCAATGCCTGTCCGCCCAGATTCAGCCCGCGCTCGACCAGAAGATGACGCTTGGATCCTTCCAGTCAGCGCTGAAGGCAAAGTGCGGCGACAAGGAAGCCGCCTTCCGCGCCGCCGTCGTCGCCGATGACAAGGCCAGCGGCATGTCCGACAAGGACGCGCAGTCCGATGCGGACGATCAGGTCGCCGAATATGTCGACAAGATCACCAGCGAGTTCGAAGATTATTCAAACGGCGGCTGACGCCACCCGCACCCGGTAGTCGGCAATGGCGCGCCAGCCATCGCCATCCCGCGCGCCCGTCCGCATCAATCGCGACCGGATCAGCCGCGCGCCGGCCACCCGCCATTCTTCACCCGCCATATCCAGCGCCTGCATGACAGCCTCGACCCGCGCCAGCATCCCCGCGATCCGATCCGTCCTGTCCCCGGCGTCGAACAGGCTGACGGTCAGCCGCACCTCGCGCCCGTCCACCCCCTTCGCGCCCCAATCGCTGGCGATGCACTCCCCCATCACCGCATAGGGCGGGGCAGCGCGCCCCGGCTGCCCGTCATACAGGCCGTTCAGCACGTCCATCAGCCCGGCATCCGCTCTCAGGGCGTCGATCACCGCCGCCCGCACCCTCACTTCCGCGCTCATCCCCGTCCCCTCCCCGCCTCGCGCAAGCCAAGGCTGTTCATCCAGCGGCGCATGAGCGCAGGCCCGCTCAACCGCACCGTCTCGCCCTCGAT
>NZ_ATHO01000152.1 GCF_000445065.1 Sphingobium quisquiliarum P25
CCCGCCTTATTCACCAAAAGTGTCCTGAAGGGTTGGCGGGAGTGGCGTAAGCCTCTGATCTGAATTAGGAACTGGGTGTCTAAGCCGAACCTGCCGCAGGGCAGAAAATGCCACGGGCCACACCCGCCATGAACGATGATATCGCAAGCTCATTTGGATTCCCAGCAGTCGGCCGCAAGAAAATCACAGCTGCGTTCGACGGTGGCCGGCTTACCTCGGATGGCGGTGTTCTACTGCTTGCACAGGCCGAGCGCGCGATGGGGATTTGCCAGCGCCTGGCGGCTTGTATTGCCGATCCGCGCGATCCAGCGCGGGTGATCCATCGCCTGGATGACATTCTGCGTGCCCGTGTGTTCGCGATTGCGTGCGGCTATGAGGATGCCGATGATCTCGATGCTCTGCGCGACGATCCAGGCTTCCGCCTGGCGCTCGGCAAGCTGCCGGAATCGGGCGCGGGGCTGGCCAGCCAACCGACGATGAGCCGGTGGGAAAATGCACCGACTACGCGCGAACTGGCCAGCATGATGGCCGCGATGATCGACATCTACTGCGCCAGCTATCCCGCCCCTCCGACAGCGGTCACGCTGGATATCGACGACACGTGCGACGTCGTGCATGGCTATCAACAGCTCTCGTTCTGGAACGGGCATCATGGGGAGCGCTGCTTCCTACCGATCCATATCTACGACACCGCGACCGGCAGGCCGGTGGCCATGCTGCTGCGCACAGGCAAGACGCCTTCTGGAAAGGAGGCGGCGGGGCACATCCGACGCCTGGTGCGTCACCTGCGCCGTAATTGGCCCGATACCCACATCACTATCCGCGGCGACGGGCACTATGGTCGACCCGAGGTCATGGCCTACTGCGATGCGGCCCGCGTCGATTACGTGTTCGGCCTGCCCACCAATTCAGCGCTGCGCGCCGATCCCGCCATTGTTGCGGTCGCCGATGCCTGCGCGGTCAAGCGCGCCCAGCGTCAGTGTCCCGTCCTGCGCAACTATGCCGAGACCCGCTATGGGGCAAAGACCTGGAAGTGCCAGCGTCGCGTCGTTGCACGGATCGAGGCCAGCACGCTGGGCATGGACATCCGCTATGTCGTCACCTCGTTGGCAACAGGATCGGCCGAGCACATCTACGACACGCTCTACTGCGCGCGTGGTCAGGCCGAGAACCTGATCAAGCGCCACAAGTCCCAGCTCGCCAGCGACCGAACCTCGTGCCGCTCGGCCAATGCCAATCAGATGCGCCTGATACTGCACACTGCCGCATACTGGCTGCTATGGCGCATCCAGCAGGCGATGCCCAGGACCGCTGCTCTGGCAAGCGCGGAGTTTACCACCTTGCGCCTGCGGCTGCTCAAGGTCGCTGCGCGCGTCGTAGAAAGTGCTAGCCGCATCCGCATTGCCTTCGCTTCCGCCTGTCCGGATGCCGACCTGTTCCGCGCCCTCGTTCTCCGGCTGAAGCCTGCGCCGACGTAGCCCATGCGGCAGCGCCGCAGAACTCCGAGCCCAGCCCTTCAACCCGAAAAGCCCATCAATCCGAATGCGGTGAAACAAACGCCAGCGATGCCGGTCGTCCGCGCAATACAGCCAGCCGCAGCAAATGCCCAGAGCGGACCCGAAACCGAGCGTCGTGAATAAGAGAGGCTACGACCCAAACCGCCGTCGATCTTGGCGCCGGCGTTGCAGATGCTGCTGTGCGCCATGGTTCTGGGCAATGGGCTGGTGTTCTCTCCGAGCGCCTGTTCGACGAAAATGTGACGTTGCTTGGCCGTCCGGATGACTGGCAAACAAATGACGAAATCGATATTCGCCAAGCCATCTCGCAAACCAACCTGTTTCTGTCCCAGCATCGGCGCGAGGACTTCCAGCGTTGGAACGAAACGCTCCCGGGCGGTCCGACCCGCCCTGCGGCAGTCACAATCGTCGACTCTTCGGGCCTTGGCCTCAAGGCCGCGATCGACGGCGCAGGAATTACCTTTGCGGGCATCGAAATTGCCGCATGCGACATAGCCGCCGAAAGGCTCGGCCCGATCATGCCGCACCAAGTGCCGGCAAACGCAGGCTACTACCTCTGCTATCCGCCGGCCCTCGAGCGCGACCGCCGCATCAGGAATGTCAGGACCTGGATGCTGGCAGAGGCTGCAAAGACATGCCGACCTGCGGAGCGAGAGACACGATAATGGCACCGGAGGAACCCACCAACGCCACGCATCTTCCTGATTTTCCGATCTATTTGTCCTATTGGCGGGCGGCGCTGCTTCTTTTCTTTACGCTGCCGTTCCTACTAGGTGCTGTGAGCATGCCCATCGCCGTTTTCAAAGCCGGCTCTCTTTCAGAGTTTGCGATGGCGGCGATCTCGGCGGCTTTTTTTATGACAGGGACGCTGATGTCCCTGTTCGGGGTGTTCAGGTGCCGCCGGAGCCGTGGCCCGATGTATGTTTTTAAGGCCAACGGCCTCATCGTCGGGCGGTATTTTGGCGGCAAGCCCTTACCTTGGAAAGACGTCGATATCTCAACACCAACGCTGCTGTGGTCAGGACCTCTCCTCGTCAATGTGGACTATCGGAAGGCTGAGTTCCGGTCTGATCCAAACCGCCAGCCAATCACTTCCTTCTGTAAAGACAGACATAAAACCACCCGGCGTATTGTCATGCCGAACATTGCTACACTTGGGGGCAGCAATCTGGAACGCACCCTGATCGAGTACATCCGGGCCAGCGGCTGCTATGAAACCGAATAGCTCCCTATCTGAACATTTGTCCGCTGCACTGGTTCGCCTTCTCGCGGTCAGCGCGGGTGCGACCGTCGCCAACAGTTACTATAATCAGGCATTCCTCGGTCATCTGACGGCAGATTTTGGGCTGGCCGCGGGGACTGCTGCCATCGTGCCGGTTCTCACCCAGGCAGGTAATGCCTTCGGCGTGTTGCTTCTCGCCCCACTCGGAGACCGGCTGGAGCGAAAATCTCTCATTCTCCGTACTTTCGTTGCGTTGGTGATCGCGTTGATTGGTGCGGCCTTGTCTCCGAGTTTTGTGTGCCTGGCGGTCGCCAGTCTCGCCGTCGGCTTATTTACCACCGTCACGCAGCAAATCGTTCCACTCGCCGTGCATCTTGCCCCACCTTCCGAGCGTGGACGCATTCTTGGCAAAGTGACGGGCGGCATATTGATCGGCATCCTGCTTGCCCGCACGGTCAGCGGCACAATCTCGGACCTTTGGGGCTGGCCCTTCGTGTTCTGGTTCTCGGCGGCAATGATGACGGTAATTGGTGTGGCGCTTGCGCTCTGGCTGCCTCGTGTGCCGCCAACAACTGACTTGAGCTATTTGCGACTGCTTGGTTCCTTATGGACGCTTCTGCGAACGCATGGTGTTCTCCGGCAAGCAGTCGCAGTGCAATTCCTGATTTTCGCAGCCTTTGTTGGCTTTTGGTCGAATCTCGCGCTGTTGCTATCCGAACCACCTTATCAGCTTGGAGGAACGGCGGTCGGCCTTCTGGCGCTTGTCGGAGTCTGCGGGGCGCTTGCCGCGCCAATTGCCGGGGGTTTTGCGGATCGACGCGGACCCGCCGTCGTCGTGACAGTCGGCGCTGGCCTCGTAACGCTCGCCTTCTTCGTCTTCGGGCTTTGGCAAGGTTCTCTCATCAGTTTGGTATTCGGTATCCTAGTTATGGACCTTGCCGTACAGTCCTCGCAGGTTGCGAACCAGACGCGTGTCTATGCACTCGACCTGACCGCCCGCAGCCGACTTAACACCGTGTTCATGGCGACCATGCTCGCTGGGGGGGCAGTCGGTGCCGGCGTTGGAGGCGCTGCGTATGCGACGTGGGGTTGGACTGGCACATGCGCCTTCGGCGCAACTTCGGCCGCCATGGCGTTCTACCTGTCGCTAAGATCATGACCCTTTTGCAGGGGTGAAAGGGAAGGGCTTCGATGAGGTAGATGCCCGCAAACCTTCTGAATAAAAGACTGAAGATATTCTCCCTCACCAAGGGGCGCTATCGCCCAACCACAACGCGTAGCTTTTCCAGGATGCTGCTTTGGCAAAGCGCTCATAGGTCCGAAGTGCAGCTTCATTGTCCTCTGGCACAAGCCATCTCAGATGAACCCAGCCGCGCGCTCTGCCGATCGCTGCGACCGCCTCTACCATTCGCTGGGCCAGACGTTGGCCGCGAGCGCCAGCAGCCACATAGAGGTCGTCGAGCTGTCCGGCGCGTCCGTTTGAAATTGCTTCCGGTAGATCGAAGAAAACGGCGAATGCCGACAGTTTACCGTCCAGGAAACCGCCCATCACCTCGGCCGTCTGGCTGGACAGCAAGGCGGCGGCAGCTTCCTGGCGGGGGGTCTCTGTCTGTGAGGCTGGATACATCTCCGCGCGATAGGCTTCGAGGAGCGGCGCGAGTTGGGCAGCGTCTTTGCTGGAGAGACGGCGTATTAACGGGCCTCTCGCGGTACCATCTTGTGAGCCCGACATTTTTCCACCTGGGATCTTTTTCTCGACCGCGCTTTGGGCTTATCGTCCAAAATATCCACTGATGCTTGTTTTGGCGAGCAAGTGGCTATTGATCATGAAGCCTGCCATCGCGCCTGAAGATAAATTATCCAGCGGCAGGCTGTCGACATCGAGCGCATAGACGGTGATGACGTAGCGATGCGGTTCAGCGCCGACCGGCGGACAGGGGCCGCCGTAACCGGCCATGCCAAAATCAGTCCTCGTGGCGATTGCCTTGCCCGGCCGTGCGCCTTCGGCCAGACCGGTCGCATCGGCGGGAATATTGACCAGCACCCAGTGCCACCAGCCGCTCCCGGTTGGCGCATCGGGATCGAACATGGTCACGGCAAAGCTCTTCGTCGCCTCTGGCGCGTCTTTCCAATGAAGGGCAGGCGAGACATTCTGGCCAAGACATCCGAGACCGCGCAACGCATGGCGGCCAGGAATCCTGCCGCCGTCATCGAAGGATGGACTGGTCAGTTCCATCGCAAGCGCTGATGTGGGCAGTAAAGCAGTGGCGGTGAGAAGCGTCAGAACCCAAACCGCAGGAATGGTAAAAAGTTCTCTTTTCCTGTTCTGACTCCACTTCATTCCTCCCCCTCCCAATATCCGACAGCAGCATTTTTCTTCACGGTTAGTTCCAGGCTTCGGGCTGCTTTTTCACCACCCGGCGCGGAGCCCGCGAATACCGTCACCTTGTTGCTATCGGGATATTCCAGGACGTCGGGCTCATTCATTGTGCTGACCGCTAGGTAGCGCAGCGGTTTGGAGCCTGCTGCCCGCAGTTGATGAGCTGTTTCAACGCCACCGGCGGGGCAAACGACGACATCACCAGCGCTTACGTCGTGTTCTTCCTCGCCATATCGCAGCACACCGGCCCCCGCCAGAATGACAAAGAGCTCGTCATTTGCATGGTGGCAATGAAAGGGCCAAGCCTTCTTGCCCGGGGGTATTTCAACGTAGCGAGCGCCAAGCCGCTTCGCGCCAGACGGCGCTGCGACGGCAGCCATGTGCGCTTCATAAGCTCCACCATGCGATTGTGTCTGAAGCGGTAGTTCTCGAAGGCGAACGATTGGATGCATCGACTTTCCTTGGCTGATTTCAAGCTTTTCGCCAAATGAGCCTGCAATCGATAACGAAAACAAATGAGCGCTTCTCACGCCATATGGAGGGATGCTCATTCGACAATCTCCATCCGGGCGAAGAAAAAACGGATACTTGAAAGTAACAATCGAGAGGCGTCAGCGTGATAAACCACGGACGCGGAACAGAGGTTGCTGGTGTCCGGGAGATGCCGAACCAAGCATTGTCAGTGTGCCTTGAAACAGACGATGGCCGGCTTCTCGGCGGGTTTCTATGGCGACACGGCGGTGTTGCGGCCGCGCGCCCGATCGTGATCATCAGCGCCGCGACGTCTGTAAGGTGCCGCTACTACTCGCGCTTCGCTGACTACCTGTTTCTCAACGGATTCGATGTGCTCACCTTCGATTACCGGGGGATCGGCGAATCCCGGCCAAAATCCCTGCGCGGTTTCCGTGCCGACTGGGTGGATTGGGGCGCGCACGATCTGGAGGCGGCGCTCGCATACGCTGAACGCACTTTTCCGGGGCAGGAAATCCATGTCGTAGGCCATTCGATCGGGGGCTTTGCGATCGGGCTTGCGCCCTCGAACCGGCGGATCGGGCGCATTCTCACCGTCGGATCCCAATTCGCCTATTGGCGGGATTACGGCGAAGCCGAACGCCCGCGCATGTATATCAAGTGGCACATCGTCATGCCGCTGCTGACACGGATGTTCGGCTACTTTCCGGCCAAACGGCTTGGCTGGATGGAGGATACGCCCGCAGGCGTGGTCCGGGACTGGAGCCGAATGAAGGCCCGGTTCGAGCATACCGTGCGGCAGGATCTTTTCATCGGTGGGGAGCGGGAATCCGAAATCATGCAAAGACGCTTCACCAGGGTGACGGCGCCCATGCTCGCGATTGGCCTTGAAGACGATCCGCACGGCACCCCGGCAGCCCTCAACCGGCTGCTCGCCTATTTCACGTCCAGCCACCGGCATCATTGGCGCATTGCCCCAGCGGACATCGGCGTATCATCCATCGGACACTTCGCCTTTTTCCATGACCGGTTCAGGGACAGTCTGTGGCCACTCGCGCTTGGCTGGCTGCGCGCGGGCGAGATCCCGGCCGACGCGCCCGGCCTTCTGCTCGATGAAGCAACTCCAGGGACAACGACATGACGATAACGATCAAGGCCGCAAGCCACGCAGACAGAAGCGGCTGGGAAAAACTCTGGGCAGAAAACCGCGCGCATTTCGGTGCTAGGGACATGGACGAGGCGGTCATCGCCGGGCTGTGGCAGCGCGTACGCGATCCTTCCTCACCGATGAATGCCTGGCTCGCGTTTCAGGCTGGAGAACCTGTGGGGCTGGCGCATACAATTCTCCATCCCCACACATTCTCGCTCCGCCTCGTCTGCTATCTCGAAGACCTTTGGGTTTCTCCCCTGCACAGGGGCCGGGGCGTTGCGACGAGGCTCATCGAACATCTGGAGGTTCTGGGCAGGCAGGAGGGCTGGCGTCGCCTCTACTGGGAAACGGCCGAGGACAACGCGGCCGCCCGACACCTGTATGACCGCGTGGCGACGCTGAGGCCGATGGCGACTTACCAGATCGAGCTGGCTAACTGAGGGTTGCCAATGGCGAGAACCACCCATGACCCATGCCACCGCCATCTTTGATCTGAGTCTTGCGTTGGAGGCGTATGGCGCCGGTCGCCTCGGCGAGGCCGAAAGTATCTGCCGCACTATCTGTGTGCAAGACCCGCCGCCAGTCGACGCGATGCACCTTCTCGGACTGATCGAAATGGCGCAAGGAAGGCTGGAGGCAGCAGTCGAAACGCTGACAGCCGTGACCAAATTTCAACCCGACGACGCAACGGCCCGGAACAATCTCGGCATTGCGTTGCGGAAGCACGGCAGATTGCCGGAAGCGATCGCCGCGTTCGAGAACGCCGTCGCCTGCCGCCCGACCTATCCGGACGCTCTCTACAACCTGGCTGTCGCATTGACCGACACGGGCAACAGAGGCTCGGCAATCGAACCCTTGCGCCGGTGCCTGTCACACGCGCCCGGCCATGCCGGCGCCCGCTTCCTGCTCGGGGATCTGCTGGTCGATGCCGGCGATCATGAAGAGGCCATCGCCCATCTGGAGAGATATCTGGGCGAAAATCCGGGTGATGTCGATGGCGCCCGGATGCGTCTGGCGCAAATGAACAGGGGGCCGGTCCCCTTTTAGTGCTCCCGCGGCGCAGCTCGACCAACTCTATTCCTCCAGGGCGCGCGACTGGGATCGGGCGGAGGGCTATCTGGCGCATCGCCATGTCGGCGACGCGCTCGCCCGGCTGTTGCCCCGACACGGCAACCGGATTCTCGACATAGGATGCGGAACCGGACTGGTCGGTGGCCTGCTGCGAGATCGGGCCGCGCATCTGGCGGGCATTGATCTGTCCGAGGCGATGCTGTCAGTCGCAAGACAAAAATCGCTGCACGACACACTTGTCCGCGACGATCTGGCGTCGTTTCTCTCTGCCACCGCGCTTCGGTTCGATGCGGTCGCGGCTGCGGCCGTCCTGATCCATTTCGGAGACCTAGCCACAATCCTCCAGAGCGTCGCCAATATCCTGGATCCCGGAGGCCTGTTTGCCTTCACAGTCTATCCAAATGACAAAGGAGACCGTCTTGGCTTTGGTCCCTGCATCAACCCGGAACTCGCCAATGCGGGCTGTTTTTCCCACGGCTCCGCCTATATTGAGGCGATAGCCGAGCGCTCAGGCTTCAAGCTTCTTGAACAAGGCGAGGTTGTGCACGAATTCAGCGCAGGGCATATCGAAATGGGGCTGCTGACCGTTTTACAGTGCCGCTGATCGCACAACCTGATCACCAGAGGCAATTTTGCGTGACGATAGCCGTCGATCCAAGCTCAAGCCCCCCAATTCGTTGGGTCGGCGGGGTAGCGGTCACCGGATGTACTTGGGCTGGATGAGAGCAGGAATATAAGATCGGAAACGTCGTCGTTTCTGACCCAGTGCGGTTGCCCGGCCGGTATATGCATTCCTTGGCCCGGACTAATGAGAGTGACGCCGATGGGGGTGAGGATCGTCATTTGCCCATCCAGCACATAAAAGAATTGATGCGCCTCACGATGTACATGGGGCTCTTCAGCCGTCGCCGGCGGCATTGTTTCCTGCCTCACCTGAAGGTGCTCGAGGTCGAGCAGGCGCCAGCCCGAACAGCCGTTTCCCCAACGATAGAAATTCTCGCTTGAAGGTTCGACGGGTCTCATTGCGACGGCTCCGCAACATCCGCGCCATAAAACGCCTCGCCATAAACTTGCAGTCCATTCTCGAACCGCATGAGTTCGCATGCTCGAAGAGTCTTTCCACCGGCATGCGACACGTAGTGGACCAGAACGGTTTGCGCGTTCTCGTCACAGGTGATGGATTCAAGTCCAAATTCCAGGTCGGGAACGGCGGCGAGGGCTTTCGTCCAGTAGTCATAAAGCGCATCTCGGCCTCGCACCGTTGCGTCTCCGGTCACGATTGCCGCCCTCGGGCTAACGAATACAACCGACTTGGAAAATGGCGTGATCACCGCATCGACGTCGTGGCGGTTCCATGCTTCGATCCATGTAGTTGCATGATTTTCGAGATCTTTGCGTGAAAGAAAATTCATAGCCAAAACAATCCTGCTGTCAGTGCCGCGAGCGCGGACATGCTGCGATTTATGAGAAGAAGTTTCGATGGATCGTGAAGCACTTGTCGCAGTCCAGCCCCGAAGGCCGCCCACACTGCCAAGCATGGAATGCCGACAACGGTGAAAATCGCTGAGGCAAAGACAAGCTGGATCAGATAGCCGTTATCTGGAGAAATAAAGGCCGCGATGACGGTTACCGCAATCAGCCAGGCCTTGGGGTTTACGAACTGGAATGCGGCAGCCTGGAAAAAAGAAACCGGCTTTGCCAAAGAGGCATCGGGCATCTCGGCGGCACGCCAGAGTTTGTAGGCAAGCCAGAGCAGGTAAGCCGTGCCAATAATTTTCAAAAAAATCTGGATACGGGGTTCAAGTGCAAAGACAGCCCCAAGGCCAGCGCCGACCGACATCAATTGAACGGCAACACCAAAAGGAATTCCGAGAATATGTGGCCATGTTCGTGCCATGCCAAAGACAAGGCCTGATGTGGTGAGCATCAGGTTGTTCGGCCCCGGCGTGATCGTCATCACTAAAGCATAAAGTGCAAGGCCAGTAAGTGTTGCGGTTTCCATCCAGAGATCCGTTTGCAGGCCATCTCGATACTGAAAAATGGCCATACATACCTGTCATTGAATGGAGAGAGACGCTGCTGAGAATTCATCATGCAAAGATGAGCCTTTCTCTCTCGCTTGCCGGCCAACCAAATGCACGATGTCGGCAACACAATGAATTTCCAGCGCTTTCAAGGATCAGATGGACCCATGCCATTGGCTATAGCTGCACGATTGGACGATCACCTTTCCAAGACAATAGACCGGTTAAGGTACGATCTCCTCGTTCGGGCTCCGAACGCAGAAAAGCAGCTGGACTATCCACCACACATCACCTTGGCAGTGATAGAGGACGGTGAACGCGTTGATCCCATGATTCAGCAACTCGCCGCAGCTTGCCAAAATATTGGCCGGCTCAAAATAAAAATGAGTCACTTTGGAATATTTTCAGGTACCCCATCCTATGTTTTTCTGGCACCTGTCGTAACTCAATCGCTCCTTGCACTTCATGAGAATATTGTGGAAGCCGTTCGAGGGCAGCAAATAAACGAACATCATTTGGTTGGTATTTGGGTGCCTCATGTCACGGTTGCAACGCTCAAAGGAAAGCCGGAGAAGGCTTTGGAAGCGGCGATGCGCAATTTCGACCATCACGACGGTCATATTACGGCGATCGAGCTTGTGCAGTTTCCGCCAGTCGAAATTCTGGCAAGTTTCCCTCTCCAGTAGAACTTTCAACGACGATGGTGGACGGAAAGAACCTGAGTTTTTCTCAGCATCCTGTCAGGGCTTTTCACTCCAGTATGCCGCCACCTCCCGGTAGTTTTGGCATCCAGGGTCATTGCTCCGGAGGTGTCATGAAAAGGGTTATTGGCAGTGCCGTAGACGCGAGCGTTGAGCAGCGGGTTCGTGACAGCTTTCGTCGCCAGGGGCTGATGAGCCATTTGGGCGCGACACTGTCCGAAATTCGCCAGGGACTGGTATCTGTCCAGATGCCTTTCCGGCCTGAGCTTTCGCAGCAGCACGGTTATTTCCATGCAGGAGGAACTTCCGCGATCGCGGATTCTGCCGGCGGCTATGCCGCTTTCACGCTTTTCCCAGAGTTCAGCTCGGTTCTCACCGTGGAATTCAAGATCAATCTGCTGAACCCGGCTCTAGGCGATAAGCTCGAAGCGCTAGGCAAAGTGATCAAGCCCGGGAAGACGCTCACAATCTGTCAATTGGAAGTGTTTGCCGACTCTGCGGATGGCCGAACGCTTGTGGCAATTGGTCAGCAAACGCTCATTTGCATGATGGGCCGCCGGGATTCGCTGTCGCACGCTAACCCCAAATAGGTGGTTGCATTGTGTGTAGACGCAGGGTCTGAAAGGAACGAGTTGTGTGTGAAGTACCCCTTTCCCTCTCCTTGACACAGATGCCGAATGCCATCGCGCTACGTCACCTACGATACTTTGTTGCCGCAACGGAGGAAGGGAGCTTCCGCAAAGCGGCGCTATCATTATCGGTGCAGGAGTCATCCGTCAGTAGACGAATTCGTAATCTCGAGGATCAAATCGGCGCTTCGCTCTTTCACCGCCACAGCTCCGGCGTAGCTCTTACCGTAGCTGGTGAACGCTTTCTTCCTGCCGCCCGTAAGGCTCTCAGAACCCTGACGGAGGGAACTAGAGACATCCAAGTCATCGCGCGAGGCGACCTGGGATCGGTAAGGATCGGCATATTTTCTTCGCTGGCATCGGGATTTCTTGCAGACTTGTTCCAAGCATATGGAACCAATCACGTTCAGGTTCGGATGGACTTCATTGATGGCAGCCCTGCGGATCACTTATCAGCTATCCGCCGCCTTGAAATTGACGTGGCCTTTTTAACTGGAACTTCCAAACGTCCGGATTACGACTCCGCAGAGTTGTGGTCGGAGAAGGTGTTTGTCGCTTTGCCCGAGCATCATCACTTGACTGCCAAAACCGAAGTAAAATGGACTGATCTGACTGATTCAACGTTTATTGTCAGTGACGCGCCGCCAGGCCAGGAAATTCACGATTTTCTCGTGATGCGGTTGGCCGAACTAGGACATCATCCGCAAATCGAGCCCCAATGTGTAGGGAGAGATAATTTACTACCTTTGGTGGCATTCGGCCGCGGACTCACGGTTACAAGCGAATCCACGACAGCTGCCTGTTTTCCTGGTGTTGCCTACCGCCCTATCCAAGGAGAACGTCTGCCATTTTGTGCCGTATGGTCTCCTCGGAACGACAATCCAGCTTTTCGCAGGTTGTTGAGCTTGGCCAAGCATCTATCGAAATCAAAGATCTCTAGGCAGACGAACTTTGGCGCTTGGCCTTCGCAAAACCCCGGTCTGTCGCAATGAACCGCTCCAGCATGGGCACGATCAAGCGGACGGGATCGGCGGGCGCGTGCCCTCCCTCCCTGCCGAGAATTTCGGCATAGGCGGAGAGGTCGCGATGGAGACTCGCAGGCAGTTCCACCGTGACTTTGACCGGCTTGTCATCAGCGATCGGACCAAGTTTCAACTTCGCCATGTCAGCCTCCATAGGGTTCGAGCACGAGATCGTGGGTGACGATGACGCGAACGGGGAAGCCCGGTCGGATCGTCAGCGTCGGCGCGATGTTGAGCTGGCGGCTAACGATCTGCTGGCCGGTCTGACTGATACTGTCGCCAGCGCCCTGGCGCAGGGCACGGACGATTTCGCTTTCCTCGTCCGACGAACCGGCTTGCGAACCGATGCTGAGCAGCGTCGAGAGCGCGGCGGCCTTGAACAGTTCTCCCCAGTGATAATCGACGCCATCCTCCAGGCCGGCATAGCCTTGCGTATCCGCGCCCGGCTGGCGTTCCAGCACGATCGAACGGCCGTTCGGGAAAATCAGCCGGTTCCAGACGAGCAGGATGCGGCGCTGGCCGAAACCGATACCGTTGTCATACTGACCGATGACGCGCGTGCCCTGAGGGATGAGCAGGATGCGCCCGGTCGGGCTGTCATAGATGTTCTCCGTCACCTGCGCCGTGATCTGGCCGGGCAGGTCGGAACGAATGCCGGTGATGAGCGCGGCGGAAATCACCGCGCCGGCCTGAAGGGTGTTTGCCGATGCCGGAGCGGCGACGCGATCGGTCGACACGGTGCGTTTGTCGGGCGTCTGGTTGAGGAAGGCGAGCTGCCGATCCTGCGCCGAGGGCGTCGCTGGCTGCGGCGCGAGGCCGAGACTGGTCAGATCCGGCAAGGGCGTCGTTGTGGTTGTTGTCGTGGTGGCGGGCGAGGCCATGTTGCGCGTCTCGGTCGAAGTGAAGAGGCGCGCGGTCCTAGCGGCCTCCAACTCCTGCAATCGGCGCTGTTCCTCGGCGCTGAGGCCGGGCTGCGCGGCGGGGGGGGCGATCCGTGACGACGTCACCGGCTGGCCGCGGTTCTGCGCATCGAGGATCGGGCGGCCGAGATCGCCTGGCAGCGGTGGGCCGAGGACCGGGCCGGTATAGTCCTTCGGAAGCGTGTTTAGGCCATCGGGTGTCGGCCGGTTGTCGGTCGAATACAGCTCCTCGTTCGACCGGCCGTCATGCTGCACCTGAAGCGCATAGATCAGCGCGCCACCGATACCAACACCGGCGACCAGACCGAGACCAGCCAGCACTTTGCGCGAGAGCCGGGTGACGCGCGGCGGCTCCGGACGCAGCCGCATCGGCGCGGCCGGTTCTCCGGTCAACGGCCGGGCATCATCGTCGGACTCCGGCTGGGGTTCCAGCCCGGACTTGCGGCCTTCCTCCTTATCGGGATCGATCTCGTTCACGACGCAGGCCTCCCGTCAGTCCGGGAGATGCGCACGCGCTTCTGGTTCTTGGCTGCGCCGAAGCGTAGCTCGGCGGCGGCGAACAGCCGGTCGATGACCATGTAGTTGCCGCGCACCCGGTAGTTCACCAGCTCGGACGTGTCGCCTTCGGGGCCGACGACGAAGAGCGGCGGCATCTCGCCCTGACCGATGCCGCGCGGGAATTCGATGAAGACCTGTTTGCCGTCGTCGAAGGCGCGTAGCGGCCGCCACGGCGCGCGATCGCCCGTCACCTGGTATCGGAAATTGACGCGGGACAGATCGACGCCACTGGCGACGGGCTGTACGGCCTGCGCCTCCGTATTCTGGCGACGCAGCGCGATGAGTTGGTCCTGCGGATACTGCCAGGAGACCGAAGCCATGTAGGTCTTCTCGGTCGAGCGCAACTCCATATGATAGGTGCGCAGGCTGGTATTGATGACGAGATTGGTCATCAGCTCCGTGCGCGTGGGCTTCACCAGGATATGGATCTGCTTGGTCGCGCCTGTGCCGCTTTCGGTGTCGCCGATGATCCAGCGGACGGTATCGCCGGCGGCGACCGGGCCGGAGCCAACGAGGGTTTCGCCGGGCTGCAGCGCGATGTCGGTGATCTGACCGACGGCGGTGTAGACCTGATAGAGCGCGCCTTGAGTGAAGGGATAGACCTGCATGGAATTGATGAAGCCGTCACGGACGGGTTGGATGCGGGCGGCGGCGTTTGCCTGATTGACGCGGGCGGCGGGATCAGTCGGCTCCGGCGTCCGGCGTGAGGCTTCGACCGGCTTCATCTGACCGGGAAGCGGCAGCGGCTTTGGCAGTTCGACCACCGTGACGGGTGCGGGCGGATCGACTGTCTGCACGGCGGGCGCGGCATCGTCGTAGGAGATTTCCGGGGGCTTCTGCATCGTTGCGCAGCCTGCAAGCGCCGAGGTGCAAACGAGGAGAACCGAGAAAGCGGATTTGCGGAAAGCCGGCCTCCCGGCGGCGCGGAAGGTCGGTGTCATTGTCCAAGCTCCTTCGACCAGTTGATGGCGTTGACATAGATTCCAAGCGGGTTGGCCCGGAGTTTTTCGGGGTCGCGTGGTATCTGCACGGCGACGGTGAGGATGGCGGACCACCGTTCGGTGGAGGCGAGCGAGCCGTCCTGATAGCGGCGCTCGATCCAGGCGACGCGGAACGAGTTTGGTGAGGCCCGGATCACGCTGGAGACCTCGATGGCGATCTGCTGCTTGCCAACCTTGGTGAAGGGATCGTTGGCGCGGGCATAATCGTTGAGCGCGAGCGCCCCGGCCTGCGTGGTGAAGTCGTAGGCGCGAAGCCAGTTTTGCCGGACGATGATCGCGTCGGCCGGGATCGAGCGGACCTCTTCGATGAAGCGGGCGAGATGAAAGGCGATCTGCGGGTCGGTCGGGCGATAGTCGGCGACGGCCGGTGCCACGGCTTGCGCTTGGCCGAGTTTGTCGACCTGAACCACCCAGGGAACGATCGAGCCGCTCATCGACTGCCAGACCAGTGCGGCCGACAATCCGGCTGAGAGCGCCAGTGATCCGAAGGCCATGAAGCGCCAGTTGCGGGCCTGCACGCGGGCGGAACCGATGCGGTCGTCCCAGACCTGGGCGGCGCGCTGGTAGGGCGTCTCGGGTTGTGGTGATTTACCGTAGTGAGTGGCGGGTCGTTTGAACATGGTCAGTCGCTTTCGGAGAGGTTGACGGAAGAGCCGCCGCCATGGCTGTCGCCCGACTTGACCGCGTGAGCTGCGGCCTGGACGCCGTGGGACATCTGCTGCGAACGCTTCATGCGCTTCGCCCAGGCGGGTGGGCCGTCGGTGGCGGGAGATGGTGATGCGGCGGACGCCGAAGCGGCCTCGGCGTCGGCTTCGCCGCCGATCGTGCCAGCGGTGGACGATCCGCCGGTCATTTCGAAGGCTGCGCGTGCCCCGGACTGGTAACTGGACTTGAAGCCATCAGCGGTTTGGGTTGCTGCGCGTTTCAACGGCGAGGTGGCGGCTTGGGCGCCGGCGCTGGCGACATTGCCGAGACCCGACGCCACAGCCGATGCGCCGGATTGGCCGGCAGCGCCCAGGCCGTAGGCGGTCGAGGCG
>NZ_ATHO01000153.1 GCF_000445065.1 Sphingobium quisquiliarum P25
TCCTCGGCGGCAGCAGCGCCGGGGCCGCTGCGATGCCGTCCCTGCCGAACCTTGCAATCGCGACACCCGACGCGGCCGCTCCGCAGCTCGCCGAGGCCGCGCAGGGCGACCGGGCCGCCAAACAGGCTTTCATGGCGCAAGCGTCGAACCAGCGGACGGTCAGCGGCGAACGCCTCGTGGCGCCGGCCTCGCCCAACATCGTGCAGGCCGGCAGCATCATCCCGGCCGCGCTCATCACTGGTATCCGTTCCGACCTGCCCGGCCAGATCACCGCCCAGGTGACAGCCAATGTCTATGACAGCCCTACGGGCCGCATCCTGCTCATCCCGCAAGGGGCGCGGCTGATCGGCGAGTATGACAGCGAGATCGCCGCCGGCCAGACGCGCGTGCTGCTCGCCTGGGACCGTCTCATCATGCCGGACGGCCGCTCAATCGTTCTCGAGCGCCAGCCCGGCGTCGATGGAGCCGGGTTTGCGGGCCTACAGGATCGCGTAAATCAGCATTGGGGCAATCTGCTCAAGGCGGCGGCCGTCTCGACGCTGCTCGGTGTCGGCGCCGAACTGGGCGCGGACAGCGAGGATGACCTGACCCGGGCACTGCGCCGCGGATCGCAGGACACCATCAACCAGACCGGCCAGCAGATCGTGCGGCGACAGCTCAACGTGCAGCCGACGCTCACCATCCGGCCGGGGCATCCGTTGCGCGTGGTTCTCACCCGCGACCTCGTATTGGAGCCGGTTGGAGGCGCACGATGAGCAAATTGAAGTTGGGCCCGCTGGCCGACGATCGGCCGGTCAAGCTCTCCGTGGAGTTGCCCGCCGCCGTGCATCGCGATCTTGTCGCCTATGCCGCCGCCCTGGCGGCCGAGACCGGAGGAGCGCCAGTCCCGCCTGACAAGCTGGTCGCGCCGATGCTCACCCGCTTCATGGAAACCGACCGGGCTTTTCGCCGGCACCGTGCGCAAGGGAAGTGAGCACGCGCCGCCTGCCGTCAGTTGCCCATGAACTTCTTGAAGCGCTTCCGGCCTTCTGCTTCGATCACGGCTTGCTCGGCATTGGCGCACTCGCCGCCGCGCGCCGTTCCTTCGGCGCATTGCGCCGTGACCTGCCGCGCTTCGTCGGGATGCGCCGCGAAATATTGCGTTCCGCGCGGCGCGGCGGATGCTCGGGCGGTGGGGGACAAACCCGTGACAGCCGCCATTTGATTGACCGGCACGATCACCGGGCGCAGCACGAAGCCTGCTCCAAACCCGATGATGAGCGAAACCAGCACGATGATGAGTATCCTACGTCGCGTCATGACCGCTCCATTGCCGATTACTTAGGCGACGACTGCGATCCTATCATAGGCGGCAGCGAATAGCGGAAGGTCACGAAATCAAGGAACCGCCGTAATACGGCGTTGTCATTGTCCTCACGCCAATAGCCCGAAAAGCCGATTCGTATGTGGCCGTTGGCTTCGTGAATTTCGCGATACACCACCCCTGGTACATGGATGCCGAGTGCTGACTCTGCGACTATTGAAATATGCTTACCAAGCGCAATGGCGCTGAGCACCGTGTCGCGGCCGATGTCATCCATCTCGATTTCGGGTGTGTAACCTGGCATTCCAAGTTTGCCAAAGAGCATGTTCCTCGTCTCCGGGCCGGGATCTCGTTCGGGCAGCAGAAAACGCTCGCCGGTCAGGTCGGTCCAATGGATGCGCTCGCGATCGGCGAGTCGATGACCTTCTGGCATTGCCAGCAGAATGCGTTCGCTCCAGAAAGGGCGGCTCATCTGACCTTGGTAGGGAGTCTCGCCGATCATAATTGCGATGTCGAGCAAGCCGTTCTCGATTCCGGTCAACAGCATGTCGCGATCACGCTCGAAGCCATGCACCTTCACGGCCGGAAAGCGCTTTCCGAATTCGCTAAGAGTAGCCCGCAAGTTGCCGGCCGAGAATGAAGTGTAGAACCCCACCGCAAGTTTACCGGCATCGCCGCGCTTTGTGGCGCGCACCCAAGCATTCAATTCCTCGAACTCTTTCACGATGCGCTGGGCCGTGCGAAGGTATGTCTCGCCATGCGGGGTCAAGGTTGCACCGCGTGTTCCGCGGTCAAATAGAGTCAAGCCAAGGCGCTTCTCAACTTCGAGGATGTGTCGGCTGAGCGTGGCCTGTTTAATGTTCATACTCCGTGCCGCTCGGCTGAAGCTGCCGGCTTCGGCCGCGTTCATCAGATAGCGGAGGTGTCTGAGCTCGATCACTTCACTTCTCGATTCCTGCCTACCTCCAACACGCCATATCTTCAGGGACGATGGAGCTTGATAAAGCCGCACCTTCGCCCTGCTTCCTTTTTAGTCGGGGCATGTGTCCCCATCGCCCGGTAAATCATTCAAGGCGCTATCACGTACTTTTTTGATGAGGGTTTTGCATTCGCAAGCGTCATTTGGATTGAGGGAGTCCGACTGTTGATTGAGCACTGCTTGAACCGCGAGATCGTGAGGCGTGAATGAAATCGTTCTGTCACCGGCTGCTGGCATTGAGTGGGTTATCTGTCATGTGCTGGGCACATAACTCAAATGTCGCTTTTCAGAAAATTCGCTCCGCGCCTCCGGCAAATACTCAAGCAACGGGGCGTTTCCGATTCTGAAACAGAGGAGCTCGTTCAAGAGGCTTTTCTACGTCTCCTTCAGTATAGCAAGGAAAACGAGGTTGACCGGGAGGAGGGATTTCTAGTTAGAACCGCAGTCAACTTGTCGATTGACGCAGGCCGCCGGTCCCGGCGAATGGAAACTGTCGCCGATTCTGTGGATGATTTGGTTCTGATCGACGAATCGCCCGACCAGGAACGAATTGCGATCGGCAAAAGCCGGTTGGAGCATCTGACAGCTGGCTTCCAGCGCCTTGATCCCAAGACGCGTGCGATTGTTCAGGGGAGACGCGTAGACGGTCTGTCAACCCGGGAGGTGGCTTTGCGCGAAGGTGTGAGTGTCAGCGCGGTCGAAAAGCGGCTCGCCAAGGCTATGCTGTTTCTATCCGCCTGGATGCGGAATTTCTAATGAATGTGAGAGTCCTGTGACTGGAAAGCCTGAAGCAGAGGCGGCGGTCTGGTTCGCCCGATTGGGTGACGACGCGCGCGAGCGCGAAAGGCATAGGGGCCTTGCCGAATGGCGTGCAGAGCGTCCGGCGAATGCGGCCGCATTGGCGGAAATGGATGCGCTATGGGCAGATTTGGAGCATGTCGCGGCTCTGTCCTTCTACGACGAGAAGGCAAGGCGAAAGCCTGCCGCAACAGCGATCGATAAAGGAGCCAGACCGCCGCTCTCGGTCATTCCGAGCCGTCTGTGGTGGTCCGCCGCCGGAGCGGCGGCTATGGCCGCAATGCTATTGCTCTTCCTGGCACATCCCTTCTCCAACTCTCAGATCTTTGAAACTGCGGTTGGAGGGCAGCGGATCGCCTCGCTGCCTGATACCTCGCGCGTCACCCTCAACACGGATTCCAGGGTTGCGGCACGTTTCACTGCGAATGAACGGTTGATCACGCTCGATCGCGGAGAAGCGCTTTTTGAGGTGAGCCGAGACCCGAATCGGCCCTTCATTGTCCAGACTCACCTGGGGAAGGTAACGGCGCTGGGCACGAAATTCATTGTCCGCGATCGCGGAAGCTCCATGGAAGTGACCCTGCTGGAAGGCAAGGTTCTCGTGGATCCCGACAAGGATGGACAAACCAGCTTCATCATGACCCCGGGGCAGCGCGTGCGCATCGGCACCGCCGGCACCGCGCTTGTGGACAAGCCTTCGCTGGAAGCCGTGACGGCTTGGCGCAGCGGCGGGCTTGTTCTGCAGGATATGTCCGCCGCTGCCGCAGTTGGCGAAATGAATCGCTATGGGCAAAAACCGATTACGCTCGATAGATCGGCGGACGTGGCAGAATGCCGGGTCAGTGGTGTCTTCCGGGTGGCAGACACCGAGCGCTTTGCCCACATCCTTGCAAGGATTTGCGGTCTGCGGCTCGAACAGCGGGACGATCGGTATCTGCTCATCCCTTAACAGCGCCGCCGCCGCGGATATGCGCCACACGCGTTGAAGGCGTGTACGTCACTCAGTTCTCCTGCTGGGGAGGACGCACTCCTGCCTCGCGCCACGAATCTAAAAAAAATTGTGAGGACATCAGTCGGCGCAGCGTCCTTGTGTGTGTAGGCAATGGAGCGATCCGTTCACCTCTCGCTCAAGCATAATGCATGAACCGGAAAGCAATAGGCATCCATAGTTTTAGCTATGGGTGCTTTTCGTTCGTGAACTAATAAGAATACTTCTAGTAAAAAGTTTTATGACTCTTGATAAGAGTCTCTGTTCTGTAACAAGGATTATCTAACTGCGCTCCAGTAAGTGCGGGGGGACGTCCTGTGTTGATGAGTGTGTAATCGCACTCTTTGCAATCATGGGCGAACTCCGGATCGAGTACTCAAGTCTGGAGCGGGGAAATGAAGCGAATTCTTGTCGCGTTTGGCGCGATGTGTCTGATGGTGCCGAGTGCTGCTTCGGCGCAAAGTTGGTGGAACGACGACTGGGGATACAGGCAGGAAATTGCCCTCAACGCCGATGGCGCGGTGGGCGATGAAGTCGAAAACGCACCTGTCCTCGTGCGCCTTCATGCCGGCAATGTCGATTTTACCCGCCTCAAGGATGATGGCAGCGATCTGCGCTTTACGACCTCGAATGGAACGCCGCTCGACTTTCATCTGGAGCGCTTCGACCGGCAGGCGGAAATCGCCTTTGTCTGGGTAAAGCTTCCCCAGATTTCCGCAGAACGCCAGCTCATCTATGCCTATTACGGAAATGGCGAGGCCGCTGGCGCATTTTCCGCTGCTGACACCTATGATGGTGAGCAATCGCTGGTCGTTCACTTCGCCGATGGGGCGAGTCCGCGCGACCAAACGGCCAATGCCAACACGATCGGCAACTTCACTGCCCAGCTGATTCCGGAGGGGATTGTCGCCGGCGGCGCTCGTTTCGACGCCGAGAGTCGCATGGAAGTGGCGGCAAGCCAGTCCTTGGCGGTTCCTGCCGATGGCGCGATGACGGTGTCGGCCTGGATCAAGCCCGGCAATCAGCTTCCCGCCGAGGCAGCCATTTACACCAAGCAGGGTGAAGGCGCGTCGCGCATGGTGATCGGGCTTCGCGGCGGAACCCCGTTCGTGAGCGTGAACGGGGCCGAGGCGGTAGCGCAGGCACCGCTCTCATCAGGTACTTGGGCCCACCTGGCCGTGACCGCTGGCGAAGGTGTGGTGCGTCTTTATGTCGACGGTGCCGAAGTGGCGCAGCTGGCGGCACAACTGCCCGCTTTGAATGGACTGGAGATCGTCGGTGCGAACGGCGAGCTTCCCGGCTTCATGGGCGATTTCGACGAATTGTGGCGCGCCAACGCTGCACGCTCGGCGGATTTCATCGCTCTTGCCGCCAAGTCGCAAGGCCGCGACGCGTCCATCGTCCAGCCGAGTGGAGAAGCGCAGCAAGCCGACAGCGAAAGCCACAATTATCTTGGCATCTTGTTTGGCGCGCTGACGCTGGATGCGTGGATCGTGATTGGGATCCTTGCCGTGATGCTGGTCATCGCGGTCGCCGTGATGGCGACCAAGACCATGCTGCTTGCCCAGGTGGAGAAGGCCAACACCGCCTTCCGGGACCGGTTCCGCCGTGCCACCGCGGACGCGGGGATGCATGATGGCATCGTCAACAACGAGCATCTGAGCTGGGACGCAGGATCCACGCTGGGGCGCCTGTTTGAGACCGGGCGCGACGAAACCCGCCAGCGTCTTGCAGAAGGCCGCCGGTCATCGCGAGACAACTTCGCCTTGGCGCCGCAATCGGTGGCGGCAATCCGGGCAGCGATGGACGCATCGCTGGCGCGCGAGGGACAGCGGCTCAATGCGCGGCTGGTCCTGCTGACCATTGCGATCTCGGGCGGGCCATTCCTCGGGCTGCTCGGCACGGTCATCGGCGTGATGATCACCTTTGCCAGCGTGGCCGCGGCCGGAGAGGTCAACATCAATGCGATTGCACCAGGCATTGCCGCTGCGCTGCTGGCGACCGTTGCCGGCCTCGCCGTCGCGATCCCAGCGCTGTTCGGCTACAACTGGCTGCAGAGCCGGATCGAGAAGATCGAGACCGACAATCTCGTGTTCGTCGACGAACTCGAGAAGCGCATCGCCGAAACCTATCGCCCCACTCTCGCCGCCAATGCGGCCTGACGGACGGCAAGGGGGAGACGAGCGATGCAGGTTCACAAAAAGCGCAAGCCCTATGACGAGATCAACGTCACGCCGATGGTTGATCTCACCCTGGTGCTGCTGATCATCTTCATCCTGCTGACGACGGCGGCCGTCCAGGGGATCAAGGTGAACGTACCCAAGGCCAGCTCCTCGGTAAGCCTGGCCAAGCCGACGACCAAGGCGATCACGATCGACGAGCAGGGGCAGGTCTATCTCGACACCTTCGCCGTGACGATCGACGAGCTGGAATCGCAGCTGCGGACTTTCAAAGCGACGACGCCGGAATTTCCGGTGGTCGTGAAGGGTGACCGGGTCACGCAATACGGCCGGATCATGGAAGTGCTCGACGTGTGCAATCGCGTCGGCATCACGCAACTCGGACTGGTGAGCGAGAGGGCGCGGCCGTCATGAGCGAAAAGGCCGTCACCAAGGGGCGGTGGCCCAATCGCATCCGGCAGAGCGGGGCGGTTGTAGCACCGGTCGCTCTGCTAGCGCTGCTGGCCTGGCTGTTTTGGCCGAGCGGGGAACTCCCGCAGAGTCGGGAGCGCGTGGTCACCACGATCGACATGGTCCAGCCGCCGCCACCTCCGCCGGAGCCGGAAGATGAGATCATGGAGGATGAAGAGGAGATCGTCGAGCCGGAGGAGGCACCGAGCGAGGCGCCCAACGAACAGCCCAGCGAGACACCGCAGGATGCGCCGGCCGAACCCGCTTCCAACCAGCTGGCGGGGCTCGATCGACCTGCCGACGCCGGTTCCGACAATTTCCGCCTGGCGGCTGGCGGCGGCGGCGGACTGTTCGGACGAGGCACCGGCGGGGGCGGTGGCGGCGAATGGGGCGCCTATGTCGAAGGGCATATACGCCGCGCGCTGATGCGCGATCCCCGGACGCGGGCCGCGCGAGGATCCGTTGGAGTTACCGTGGTCATCTCCGAGGCGGGCCGGTTCACGCAGGCAGCCCTTCGCGGGACCACGGGCGATTCCGATCTCGATGCCGCCATCCGCGAGGTTCTGCGCGGCCTGCCACCGCTCAGCGTTCCGAGGCCGGCTGACCGCGCGGCCACGACCTACGCGACGATCGACATGAGGCGAAGTTGAGCCGGCAGCCGATCCGCAGCGCGCTCGCGGGTCAGTCCACCCGCACGAACAATCTGGAGTTTTCGATGATTTCTCGCTTGGCCCACTGCGTCAGCGCCCTGGCCTTGGGTATCGCCCTTGCCCCCGCGCTCCACGCGCAAACGACCGATGCGGCAGCTGGCGAGACCGCTGCCCCGGGCGCGGAGCGTCTTGTCGATATTCTGAATTATCAGGTCGAGGGCAACAGCGTGCTCTCCCGCAAGGAAATCGAGCAGGCGGTCATGCCGTTTCTGGGTCCGCAAAGGCCTCTTGCCGATGTTGACCAGGCGCGGACCGCCCTGATGGAGGCATATCACGCCAAGGGGTTCGAGACGGTCAACGTCATCATCCCCGCGCAGGAGGTGCAAGGCGGCAATATCCGCCTCAAGGTCGTGGAAATGCGGGTAGGTCGTCTCCGGGTTGACGGCGCGACCTATTACTCGCCCGAAGATATCAAGGACCGAATGCCTTCGCTCAAAGAGGGCGAAGTCCCCAATTACAACGATCTTTCGCGTGAGCTTGCTGCGGTCAACAGATCCCAGGACCGGGTCATTGCGCCGACCCTGCGGGCGGGTCTCGAACCGGGAACGGTCGATATCGATCTGACGGTCGAAGACAAATTGCCGCTGCACGGCACGCTGGAACTGAACGACCGTGCGAGCGCCAACACCGAGCGTCTCAAGCTCTCCGGCTCGCTGACCTACGCCAATCTCTTCCAGCTGGATCACAGCCTGAGCTTGCAGGGCCAGATCAGTCCGCAAAACCCGAGCGAATCCTGGGCGGTGTCCGCATCCTACGCGGTTCCCATCCGCAACACCCCCATCACACTGGTCGCATATGGGGTTCACACGGACAGCGACGTCGCCGCGCTCGGCGGCATCAACGTCCTCGGATCGGGTGACATCCTGGGATTGCGCGCCATCTATTCGAGTATTTCGGGCGACCCTGCCGAACCAACGGTGCATCAGTTCACCGCCGGGTTGGATTACAAGAGCTTCAAGGAGAATCTGCTCGCCGAAGACGAGGACAGCGCGGCCTATACCCCGATCGATTATGCGCCGCTGATGGTTCGCTACGCGCTGTCGAAGCGGACACCGAAGTTCGACTTCGATTTCGGCATCGGCGCGTCGTTCGGTCTTCGCGGCCTTGGCGCCGATGATGTCGAGTTCGGCCTAAAGCGCTACAATGCGAATGCCAATTGGTCTGTGCTGCGCGGTGATGCGTCTTATACGCGCAAGCTGCCGGGCGACTGGCGAGTGGGAGGCGCCGTTCAGTGGCAATATGCGGGTGAACCCCTCATTTCCAACGAGCAGTTCTCGCTCGGCGGCTACGATAGTGTCCGCGGATATTATGAAAGCTTCAATCTGGGGGACGATGGCGTTTCCGGCCAGTTCCAGGTCGACACCCCATCGCTGCTTGCCGCCGGCCTCATAAGGCAGCTGCGCCTCTTCACCTTCGTCGACGGCGGCTATGCGAGGATCCATGATCCGCTGAGTGTTCAGGATGAACATATGCGCCTGCTGAGCGTCGGCGGCGGCCTGAATCTCCAGCTCGACTACGGACTTAACGGTGCGCTGAGCATCTCCAGGCCGCTTGTCGACAGAGCGTCGACCCTTTCCGATTTCGGTGACGGATTTCGGCTCCAGTTTCGGATCTGGGAGCAGTTCTGATGACCGGACAGCCCTTCCTTTCACAAGATCAGACCCACCCCATTCCGCCGGCGCACGTCATCGCGCCGGCGCCAATTCGAACGAGGATTGAAATGCTCAAGACAAAGGCTCTTTTGGCAAGTTCGGCGATCGTTGCTGCCATGTTCGCTTCAGCGCCCGCGATGGCGCAATCGACCGACGATGTCGGTGTCGAGATCCTCCAGCTTCTCGTGGACGAGGGCGTGATCCCGTTCGACAAGGCAAAATCCATTCTCGACAAGGCTCGCGAGAATGCGGCGATCCGCGCCGAGGCGCAGGCCGCGGCCAAAGCCGAGGACGTGGTCAACGTCCCCTATGTGCCCGAGACGGTCCGGGCCGAAATCAAGGACCAGGTGCGGGACGAGGTCGTCCAGACCGCTAGGGAAGAAGGCTGGGTCGCTCCCAACACCTTGCCCGACTGGGTCAATGCCGTCCGCGTGTCGGGCGATCTGCGCGTGCGCGGGCAGTATGACAATTTCGGTGAAGGCAACTTCCCGTTCTTCCCTGATCCCAATGCGATCAACCAGCTTGGCGGCGTCACCGACGCGGAAGGCTTTCCGCTGCTCAATTCCACCGTCGATCGCAAGCGGCTGAATTTTCGTGCGCGTCTGGGGTTCGAGGCCAAGGTCGCCGGAGGCATCCGGGTCGGGGTCCGCCTCGCCTCTGGCGACGAGCCCGGCGCCGTTTCAACCAACTCCACCTTCGGCAACTATTTCGACCGCGATGCCCTGTGGGTGGATCGCGCCTTCATCGACATTGAGCCGGTTGCCGGGGCTCATGTCATCGCCGGCCGTATGGCCAATCCCTTCTATTCGACCCGGCTTGTCTGGGATCCGGACATCAACCCCGAAGGTGTGGCATTGGCGGTCGATCGACCGATCACGACCGATCTCGGAATCTTCGCATCCGGCGGCGTCTTCCCGCTGCAAGAGCGCGAGATTTTCGACGATTCCTATCTCTATGCCGGGCAGGTCGGCGTTGAGTATGGGCGGGATGCGCCCGTTTTTCTCAAGTCGGGCGTGGGCTATTATTATTACGACAATGTTCAAAGCCTGAAGAACCCGGCCGACGGCTCGCGCGTGAACGACTGGAGCGCGCCGGATCATCTCTCCAAGGGCAATTCGCTGTTCAACATGCGCACCGACGGACTAACGACCCTCGCCGGCCGCGCTGCTCAATATGAACTGCTGAGCGGCACCATGGAGGCCGGCTACCGCTCCGGTGATCTCGTGTTCAAGCTGTCCGGCGAGGTCGTGAAGAACCTTGCCCTTGATCGCACGGAGATCAGTGCGCTGCGTGGTGAAGCGGGGGTCAGGCCGGGCGATCTAGGCTGGTTGGCGCGGTTCCAGGCTGGTCACCCGGTCATATCCGAACGCGGCCAATGGCGTATCGGCGCAAGCTATCGTCGGGTCGAAACTGACGCAGTGCTCGACGTGTTCACGGACTCCGATTTCGGTCTCGGCGGCACCGATCAGGAAGGTTACGACCTTGAGGCCGAATTCGGGGTGCACAAGAACACGTCCGTGCGCCTGCGCTGGTTCTCGTCGGATTCGATCGAGCGCGCACCGTTCTCCGTCGATGTTCTTCAATTCGATCTGCTGTCTCGCTTCTAAAATGGGGACGACGATGAGAACGATATTTATCGGTGCGATGGTTCTGACCTCGCCGGTGATGGCGCAGTCGCAGACAAGCGAGGCCGTCCCGCCCGCTGAGGCTGTACAGCAGGATCCGGAGCTCGTTCGCGCGCAACGGATTGCCGACAATGCCCGGCAAGAGGTGGAGCGCCTTCGCGCCGAGCTAGCACTCAAGGATGAGCTGATCGCGCTCGGCATCGAACGCAACGCCGAGCTTTACGCGATTGCGTTGGAGGTGATCGATAAAGGTCTGAACAAACGCTCGATCGATCCCTTCCTGCAAACACAGCGGGTGAGGATGGAAAATCTCACCCAGGATTATGTCGATCGCGCGCACGCCGCGCGGATTTATCCCGGAATGCCCGCGCCCAGCGAACAACAGGCCACGGACCCGGCATCCCCCCAATCCAACTAGTCGACCGCGCCTCGGCCCGCAGCCGCACTGTGTTCTTGAAACAGGAATTCTCCCATGCCCTTGACCCTCGCAGGCATTCGTAGCCGCCGGTTTTCCAACAAGCGCCTGACGCTGAGCACGAGCCTGATTGCGCTGGCAGCAATGAATGTGCTTGGCCAGGCACCGGCCCATGCCCAGGATCGTCCCTTCGGCTCCATGGTTGGCATGCAGGCGGGACGGACCATCGGTCCGAACGGGCAAGTCTCGGTGTGGCAGGGCGCCGACCGTCCGGTGATCTCCACCGAAGGCGATCGGGACCTGATGACGATCAGGCAAACGGAACAGAAGGCCATTCTCGACTGGGAGGATTTCCGCCTTCAGACCAAGGAAATTCTGGAGTTTCAACAGCAGTCGTCGGACTGGTTCGTCATCAACCGCGTCCACGGGGATCAGGCGTCCGAGATCAACGGCGAAATACGCGCGATCGGCTCGGTCTATATTTTCAACGATAATGGCGTGCTCATCGGCGATGACGCGGCCGTCAATACGCGGCAACTGGTCGTCGGATCGGGCATTTCAGATGTCAATGTGGACGGCAACACGACCACCTTGACCCAGAGCAGCAGCAAGGCCGTACTGGATTGGAAGAAATTCGAAGTCCAGACCGGCGAAGTCCTCAAGTTCGAGCAGCAATCGTCCGACTGGATCGTATTCAACAACGACCTGACCGGCACCGAGAACCCCAGTCTTGAGCCGCAGCGCATCGCCGCCAACGCCACAATCAACGGCACGGTGGAAGCGGACGGCATTCTGGTCGTCAATGACGATACGGGATTCAACATCGGACAGGACGCCGCGATCGATGCCGACCGGTATTTTCTGACCCAAGGGGTCAGCGACATCTCTGTCAGCGGCGGCAATGTCAGCATCACCCAGGAGCGCGAGCGCGCGGTCGTCAACTGGAGCGACATGAACCTGGCGCGCGGCCAGAGCATCACCCTTCATCAGGAAGGCGAGGACTGGCTTGCACTCAATCGCCATCTTGGCGGCGGGCTGTTGCAACTGGACGGCGCGATCACCGCTGATGCCGGCATTCTGCTCGTCTCGCGCGATGGCCTGGCGATCAACGGGACGATCGACGCCGGCCAGGTCATTGCCTCCGCGCTGGAGATCCGGGATTTCGCTTTCAACGGATTCACGCCCGGCAACAGCGGCGGCGGGCTGCTCTCCTATGCGTACAGCGCCGGGCGCAGGCTCGATCCGACATTCAGCAACAGCTGGATCTATTCCACGTCCAACATTCCCAATAACACCCCGCAGGGCAAGACCGACCGCTACCTCAACCTGCTAGAAGAAATGCCCGTCGTGGCCGATCCGGACAACCCGCTGCTCTATGCGGTGACGATCGGTCGCGAGGCGAGGATCAGCACGGGCGATCAGGGCAAGATCATGCTCTTCGGCCCCAATGTCACCAACAGCGGCATCCTGAACGTCCAGGACGAAGGCCAGGTGGTGATGGCCGCCGGCGACAATGTGTTCATCGAACGCGCGCAAAGCGACGATGCCAGGCTAGAAATCTACACCAGCGTCCACAATCCGCTCGACTTGCGGACCAGCTATGTCAGCAGCCAGTCCTACGCACCCGCTTTCCTGCTTTGGGCGCGCGATCCCGATGCCAACAACCAGATGCGGCCGGCCGATAGTCCGATTTCCGCAGAATGGGTCGATTTCGTAAACGCGGTGACCGGGGGCAAGCCGGATGGGGCCGGCCTGTACGAAGCAGGCGATGTCCTGCCGAAAGCCATCGCTCAAAGCCTGGTAGGAGTCGGCGGAAATGGCACACTGATCCTCGACTATCTCGACGCGCGCCGCCTCGCCCGGGCGGAGCAATATGGCTTCACTGTCCGCAATGATGGGATCATCAACGGAACCGTCGGCAGCGATGTAGATCTGCGCGGCTGGACGATCGAGCAGAACGGCGCTGTCTCGCTGACATCCACGGCCAATTTCCGGGCCGACATCACGATGCACGCGCTGATGCAGGACCATGCCGTTCAGGGGCCGAATCCGCCTATGGCCGGAAACGGGTCCATCGTGTTCGGCAAGAACAGCCTGACCCAGATCACGCCGGACCTCGAAGCGGACGACATGCTGCCGCTCACTGAGGGCAACCAGTCGGTCGGCAGCCTGCATATTGCGGCCGGCAGCATTCATTTCCGCGAGGATTCCACCGTTTACCTGCCCTCTGGCACGGTGGAGCTTTACGCCGATGCCGACCAGGCGGTGCGCGATCCGCTTGGAAATGGCGGCAATGCCAACAGCCAGGATGGCTCGCGGCTGATGATGGAAGCGGGGGCGACGATCGACCTGTCCGGTTGGGACGTGAACCGCGCCATGGGCTATCATCAGGTAACCGGCAGGGTTTTCGTGGCCCAGCTCAGGGATACGCCAGTTCAGGATGGCGGGCCGCTCTATCGGCAGGAGATCAATGTCGACCGGCGCTATGGCACCAATGTCGCGGATTGGCAGAGCTTCGACAATCTCAATCAGCTAACGCTGGACCAGATGATCGTCGATGGCGGCACATTGACGATCGCCAGCGGCGACGATTTCATCATGAAGTCGGGATCGGTGATCGACGTTTCCGGAGGATCGATCACCTACGACGCGGGCTATGTCTATACGACCATGCTGCGGCGCCTGGACGGAACCGTTATCGACATTCGCGAAGCCGATCCCGATGAGATCTTCATGGGCCTGGCGGACCAGTGGACCGACTACGACACCAAATGGGGCCAGCAGAAAAGCTATCACATCCCGCTCGTCTCCTCGGCCCGTGGGCGGTATGAGGAAAGCTATGTCGAAGGCGGTAATGCCGGCACGGTCGGCATCTGGGCGCCGGACGGTGTGTACCAGGGCACGTTCCGCGGCGATGTGACGGTCGGCAAATATCAGCGGACGAACTTGCCCAAGGCCGGCGCGCTGACCATCAATCGCGAAGGCGAATTCGACCTCGAATATATCAGCAACCGCGTGCTGATTTCCAAGGCCGCTGCCGAGTTGGGCGCGGGCTTTGCCTTCGACGACAGTCTGACCACTGTCTTTGGCGACATCTTCGGTGAGGAAGAGGACCGGACCGGCACCTCCGACGGCAAGGGCAATCTCACCCTGTTGTCGGAGGATCTGTTCGAGCACTCGACCATGGGCGAATATGAAATCACCCAGTGGCAGATGCGCGACGGCAACAGCTTCTCCGAAACCGTCGATGACGGCTATGACAATCAATATGTCGTTGTGGAGGACGGCGTCGACCTGAACTTCGCCAATGGCGCGGACTTCAGCATTATCGGCACAAGCTCGATGTATTTCGGCGGTTCGATCACGTCCAACGGCGGCGACGTGGCGCTGCGCGGTCAGGGCATCGTCTTTGGCGACAGCAGCTTCATCGACACCAGCGCCAGCTGGCATACCGAATATGAGCTGACCGATTACCGCCCGCTGGCCGAGCGGCCGATCGTGAACGGCGGCAACATTCTGATCACTGCCTTCCGCAATGATGAAATCAACGCGCCCGAAGACGGAACCTACGAATTCATCCTGCCCGAAAGCGTCTATTTCAACGCCAATGGCGGCGGCTATCTGAACCGTGATGGGGTACTCACCGCCGGCAAGGGCGGCGACATCAACATCCGCAACTACATGCAGCTCGACAATCCGGTCGATCTGTCGGGGGCGTTCAATGCCCAATCGCTGGGCCTGGGTGGCAATGGCGTCTTCGCGCTGGAGAGCAGCGGCGAGCTGTTCGTGGGGCGCGAGCTTCCCGCCGATGCGGATACCCGGAACATCGTCGCGCGGATCGACCCCGGTCTGTTCGACGCGATGCCATTTTCCGGCATCTACCTGAACGCTCCGAAGATCGGCGTCGCACCGGGGACGACCATCAAGGCGACGCAGGCGACCATGCAACTGTCCCCGACGACGCTTGCCAACGGTGTGCCGGCGGCATGGCTCGCGGAGTCGGGCAGCGACATTCTGGATGTGACGACCACCGGCTATCTTGAACCGGGCTATCGTGCCGAGGGATTGCGCGACGGCGCCCTGATCGGCTTTACCGGCCTGCCCTGGTCGGACGCGCAGCTCCGCATTTCGACCGTCAGCCTCCAGCCTTATGGCAACGGAGAGGGCCCGCGCACCACGTTCGATGAGCATTCCTCCCTGGAGGTCAATCCCGGCGGGCGCATCATCTTCGATGGCGACCTCGCGGGCAGCTTGATCGCTCCAGGGGGTGACATCACCCTGGGCGGCCACTTGTTCTCGACGGCGCGCGTTCTCGCGCCCGGCGCGTTGCGCGTCACCGGTCGCCGGGTGGACGGCAATGGCAATGAGCTAGTGCTCGGAGAAGTTCTGGGCGGCGGCACGATCACCGTGAATGGCGACATCACGCCGCTTACGGTCGACGAAGGCGCGATCTTCGATGTGTCGGGTACAAGCGCACTGCTCCATGTGCCGGTGCAGGAGAATGGTGGGACGACGCTACGGCCGACGACGATCGCATCCGACGGGGGACTCATCAACCTGCTGGGCAGCAACATCGACGTCAACGATGCCACCTTCCGCGCGTTCGCGGGCGGAGAAGGTGCGCGCGGCGGCACTTTCCGTCTGCAATGGAGCAGCGGCGATTATGAGGCGTTAAAGCACGGCAACCCGATCAGCTTGCGGAGCGCGCTGACCAACACCTATTTCTATCTGAAGAGCGGCGGCACGGTTCGCGGTCTCATAGATGTCGATCTGTCGACGGTCGATTTTTCCAGAAACACGCAATTGAACGGCCTCGATTTCGCGGAGGGGACTTATCTTCCTGACGTGGATTCCGTGGTCGCGGCATTCGAGGCCTATTATGCCGCTGAACTCACCGTGCCGCCGCCGGTGCTTTACATTGGCGAAGGCGAAAATGGCGGAGCGCTGGACTATGGCGATCTGCCGCAACTCGATCCGGCCTTCCTGCCGCTCTATGAACGGCTGAATTTCACCCTTCCCACCTTGCCCGAGCGCGCGGCGACGATGACCTTGTCACCGAGCAATATCGCTGCGGGCGGCTTTGGCAGCGTGCAGATCTCCGCGACCAGCGCCATGGTGTTCGCGGGCATCTCGCAGCTTGGCGGTCGCGCGCCCGACGGCAGCTATCTGATTGATGAGGTCATGCTGTCTGCGCCGCAGATCTATGGGATGGATGACGGCGATTTCACGCTTCTCGCGAACAGGGTGCGCCTGACCGAGCGTGGCATTTTCGACAATGGCGGCATCACGGCCGGGCGCGTGGACACGGCCCGGTTCGGCGCTGCGCTGGCAGAGGTCGGCATCTCGGCCGAGAATACCGCCACGCTCTCGATCGAGGCCGGCAGCCTGCTGGAGATGACGTCGGCGGAGTTCATCGGCTTTGAAGACATCACGCTGAAGAGCAACGGCGATCTCCGCTTTGCTCCCACCAATCTGTTCGCCGAGCTGGAGGCGCCGAAAGGGGCGCTCACCACCGGCGGCGACCTCACACTCGTGGCAGATCAGATATATGCTGCATCGGGCCGGATCTTCACCGTCGATGCGGGAGGCACGCTGGCGATCCGGGGGGCGGACGCAGGCACTCTGGTCAATGCAACGCCGCTGGAGGGCGGCGCCAGCCTGACGCTGCGCGCCGCACGGATCGAGCAGGGGGGCGTGCTGCGCTCTCCACTTGGTTCGATCGACCTGGTGGCCGTGGACGACGGCAGCGAGGGCGCCGGCACGATCACGCTGCTGCCGGGTAGCATCACCTCGGTTTCGGCCGATGGCAATGTCATCCCTTACGGACGCCTGCAAAATGGCGACACCTGGGTCGATCCCTTCACCCAGAAGGAGTTGGCCTTCCTGCCCGATCGCGAGATCAATCTGGATGCCGATGTCATCGATCTGGCGACCGGGGCGGTCGTGGATATTTCCGCTGGCGGCAATCTGATCGCCAGCGAGTTCGTGCCCGGCGTCGGTGGCACGACCGACTGGCTGACGGGCTATCGCGACGATGACTATCGGTGGGTGAGCGATGCTTCGCAGGTGTTCGCGATCATCCCCGGCTTCGACGCCGACGTGACGCCGCTGGGCACCGGCAACGGCTATGCCGCCCCTAACCTCGGGAAGATCTATCTTTCCGCTGGCGAGGGCGGGCTGCCGGCTGGCGAGTACACGCTCCTGCCGGCCGAATATGCCTCACTGCCCGGCGCTTATCGCGTCACGGCGATGCATCAATATGGCGATTACACCAATATCGCGCTCGGCAGTTCCGCGCCCAAGGCGGACGGCTCGCTGATCCAGGCGGGTTATCGCTTCGTCGCGGGGGCCGACGGCTCCATCGCCTATCGCGATCAATATACCAACGGCTTCCTGGTCATGGGCCGCGACGTCCTGACGAAGCGCTCGCAATACAATCTCGCCAGCGCGACCGACTATTTCGATTCCGAAGCGTTCCTCCAAGCCGCCAAGCGCCGCAACCTGCAGGTCGATTCGCTGCCGCGGACCCCGAACGATGCGGGAGGTCTGACACTCATCGCCGGAACGTCGCTGGTACTCGACGGTACGATCGATGCAGCGGCGGTCGAGGGCGGCCGGGGCGGCTATGTCGATATCAGCTCCTCCCGCATTCTCGTGGCCGGTGCCGACACCGATCTTGCGAGTTATGAGGATTATCTGCACCTCGATGCGGATCGCCTGGTTGGCTTTGGCGTCAGCAGCCTGCTGTTGGGCGGCGTGCGCAGACAGACCGAGACCGGCACCACGATCGATGTCAGCGCGAGCGATGTGGTGATCGATACCGCAGGCGCTACCCTATCGGGCAGCGATATGATCTTCGCGGGGCGCAACGGCGTCACGGTCAAGTCCGGCTCGATCATAGAGGCGGCCGGGGAGTTCGCATCGCCGACCGAGAGCTATTCGCTGGCGCCCGCTTTCGGTCTGTTCACGGACGACATGGGCACGCCGACTTATGATGGTGACGACCAGTTCATCCACGGCAATCTCGATCAAGGCGCGGTGCTGCACGTCTCGGCTGGCGAGCGCGCCGATTTCCTGCGCGATGGCGAAGCCGTGGATGCGATGGCGGTCTTGCGCGCCGATCCCGCCCGTCTGGCAGCTTATAATGCCCGCCGACTGGAGCGCGGCCTGCCGCAGATCGATGCCGATGGCGGCCTGCTGTCCATCGAAGCAGGGGCGCAACTGACCGGGCACTCGCTGGTGCTCGACGCAACGCGCGAAACCCTGCTCTCGGCGGATGCAGACGTTACGGCCGACCAGATCACCGCTGCCGCATCGCAGGTCAGCATCGGCAACGCCCCGGTTGGCACGGGCGGCCTCGTCTTTGCAGGCGACACGGCGGCCATGCTCTCCAACGCGCGGGATGTGGCGCTCAAGAGCTATTCCAGCATCGATTTCTATGGCGCTGTCGAGTTTGCGACGGAAGGCGATCTGACGCTCGACGCGCGCCAGATCCGCCTGCTCGACAATGGCGGCGGCGAAGCGCGGATCACGGCGGACACGCTCACGCTCGCCAATAGCAACGGCGGGGAAATAGCGGCGACCGGCGGCGCGGCGTCGCTGCTGCTGTCCGCGCAGGACATTCTGCTGACGGGCGGGGTCAAGGCGATCTCGGGCGCGGACTCCATCGCCCTGCACGCGAACCGGCAGATCGTCGGCCGCGATGCAGGCGGCCTGAACGTGCCCGGCGCGCTGGCCATCACGGCGGGACAACTCACCGTGGAGAACGGCGACGTGCTGGCGATCAATGCGGGCGGCGCAATCACGATAGGCAGCGTGGCGGGTGTGGAGCCGGCCAACGCCAATTCGCTGGGCGCAACCCTCTCGCTGACAGGCTCCAGCATCACGCATAACGGCCGCATCGGCCTCAATGCGGGGACGGTGAGCCTGCGTGCGACGAACGGCGACGTCACGCTGGCCGAGGGCAGCAGCGTCGACGTTTCTGGCACTGCCTTTGAGTTGTTCGACCAAACGATCGGCATCAATGCGGGTGCGATCAATCTGACCGCCGACAGGGGCGATGTCGTGCAGCGTGCGGACGCGGTGCTGAATATTTCCGGCGGTCCGGCGGGCAATGCCGGCGCGCTGAACATCGCGGTGCCGCAGGGGCTTGCGCTGCTGGACGGCACGCTGAAGGGCGAAGCGGCCGAAGGACGGTCGGCTGGCGATTTCGGCCTGCGGATCGGCACTTTGACGGACTTCGCCGCGCTCAACGCCGTTCTCGCCGCAGGTGGGCTGAATGGCGACCGCAGCTTCGAAATCATGTCCGGCGATGTGACGCTGGACGGCGTGACCGAAGCCGAAAGCCTTTCGCTTGTCGTCAACAGCGGCTCCATCAACGTCACCGGCAGGGTCGAGACGACCGGCGCCAATGGCGGTGAAATCGCGCTGGCGGCGTCAGGCTTCGTCACACTGGCCGGTTCCTCCGCGCTGATCGCCGCCGCAAAGGGCGAAAGCGGCGCGGGCGGCCATGTGAAGGTCGAAACGGCCGGTGCCAACAATGGCCGGATCGCGATGGCGAGCGGCGCGCTGATCGACGTCAGCGGGGCCGAAGGACGCGGCGGCACGGTGCATTTCCGCGCGCCGCAGATCGGCACCGGAGAGGTCGCCATCGGTGCGCTGTCCGGCACGATCACCGGCGCGGACAGAGCGATCGCCGAAGCCTATCGCGTTTATGGCGATGTGGCGGTGATCGATGCTGGCCTCGCAGCGCAGGTGACGGGCGACGCAGCCGCCTTCATGGATGCGGCGAGCGCCAATGGCGTGCAGGCGCGTCTGGGCGATGTCAGGCTGGTGCCGGGCATCGACATCCGGGGTGACGGCGACATCGAGCTGACGGACGACTGGGATCTGTCCGGCGTCCGCTTCGGTCCGGATCAGGTTTCGGGCGTGCTTTCGCTGCGTGCTGCGGGCGATGTCCTCATCAACGCCAATCTCACCGACAACGCCGCTGATGCGCCATGGCACTGGGATGTGAACCTTGTGGCCGGTGCGAACGCGAACAGCCCTTCGGTCCTCGCCGTGCTGGCGCCCGGCCTGCTGGCCGATGGCAAGGGTTCGGTCATCATCGGTGGTGAGGCCGACAAGCTGGACGTGACAGGGCTCAATCCCGGCAATTACGACATGACGGTGATTGTCGGCGAACTCGATGCGGTCGATTACAGCGGAATCTGGGACCTCTACAATGTGATCCTCAATCACTATTTGGCCGGAACCTTGCCGGAAGCGGCATATTACGAGGCCGACTTGTTCTTTTGGGATCCCAGCCCCGAAGTCGTGACCACGGGCGTGACTGCCTTCCTGCTCGAGAACCACCCTTACGCCTTCGCGCCCAGCAGCGATTTCGACAGCGCCTACCAGGCACTGAACAGCCGAATCGAAGCCGACTATCTGGACAGCCTTTCAGGCGCGGATCTGGCCGCGTATCAGGCCATCGCGCATGGCGGGAATGGCTATTACGATGGGAACGCCACAGGGCGGGAGGCCTATGAGCGGCTGGTGCTACTCCTCGGCAGCAACTATCCCGACATCTTCAATAGCGCCGTGCTCCAGCTTGGCACCGCGCCACTCCCGGCGGCCCCCCATTATCTGCGCGTCAACGGCACCGAGAGCGCGCTTTACCATGTGAATTCCGACGGATCTCTCGGTGCCGAGCTGGACCGCGATATCGTCACCGGCTTCTATTATTATCTCGACGCCGCAGGCGACAAACAGCTTGTCCAATATGCCGATGGCGCGAGCGATTACGCCGATACCGACATCTATGCCCGCGATCCGCTGCCGTGGATCGGACGGTCGGTCAGCAGCAGTAGCCAGGAATACGCGGCGCAGACCTATGACCCCGTCGGCTATCGCGTCAGCACGGGCTCCGGTGCGGTGCAGGTGGCGGCGGGGCGGGATCTGGTGCTCGAGCAGCGCCCCTCCTCGATCCACGCCACGGGCGAAGCAGGGCGCATTTCCATCGCGGTTGGCGGAGACATCGTGGCGCACGATGTTCTGGCCAAGACGGTGGTGACCGATATCATCACCGAAGGACAGGCGGTCATCACGGCCGGCGGCGCGATCCGCAACCTAACCGTCTCCGCCCGCGACATGGATGTTCGGGCCGGTGGCGACATCACGGGCGGCATCTATCGCATCACTGGCGAGGGCAGTGTGGTTGCTGGCGGTTCCATCCTGTCCGGCAGCGTGGTCCGGCAATATGACCGTAACGACCCGCAGGCTCCCTATGCCGATTGCAACATCACCGACTCCAACGGGGCCTGCCACCCGGATGAAGACCCGGCAGCGGTCCTTCGCAGCTTCCCGCTCTACACCATCTTCGATAGCGGGGAGGCGGGCAATCTGCGGGTTGAGGCGGCAGGCAATCTGAACGTTGAAACTGCCTATGGCGGGGCCGAAGCGCGCATTTCGCTCTATTCGGCGGGCGGCGATATCATCGCCTGGAACAACGACTACAACATTGCCGCCGCGGAACTGACCAACGGCCTGGCCCATCCCAATGGGGGCATCTATCGTCCCTATTTTCTGCGGGACAACAGCATCGGCATCAATCTGGCGAGCGCCGATCTCGATGGTCAGATCTGGGCCGGAACGGTCGAGATGATCGCTGCCGGCGGCGACGTGAACGTGGAAGGCGGCTTCCGCCTTGCCCCGGCCGCGAATGGCAATCTGGATATCCTGGCCCAGAACAACGTCCGCATCGGCTATTTCAGCCGCATGGAGGAGGCCATGCCGACCGACGGCCGCGCGAATCTCGATCCCGCGTGGCGCCTGCGGATGTATCAGAACAATTATCGCGGGCAGTTGATGGGCATCTATATGATGAGCCCGCTCAAGGATAGCGGCAGCTATATCGGCAGCTATTATGGCGGCGTCTATGTCGGCAACACCAACGACACGAACATCCTGGATCGGAACCTGCTTCTGCATGAAGGCGATTTCGAGCCGAGCCGCATCTATGCAGGTTCGGGCGATATCGTCACCATCGGCGGTGTGGCTTCGGCCGAACAGCTGTGGATGAAGGCTGGCGGTAACGTCTATTTCCCCAACACGATCATCCAGCATAACAATCCGGGCGATGTCAGCCAGCTTACGGCAGGCGGCGGAATCTATTTCGGCTCCTTCAATCCGCCGCCTCCAGGCACCCAAGGTCCAGGTTTTGGTAGCCAGTTGCACGTTCGCGGACAGGGCCGGCTGGAAATCGAGGCAGGCACCGACCTGTGGATCCCCGACAACTCCGAAGGCATCACCTCCGACATTCTCTACGATATCGCACGCGTCGGCGGCAGCTTCGTCAATGTTCCGCTCGATCCGAACATGAAGGCGGCCGACATTGCGATCAGCGTCGGCTACAATCAGCAGCCGGCCTATGCCGATTTCGACGCCGCCTATTTCGATCCGGCGAATATGGCCGACATGGCGGATTATCTGCTGGGTGATATCGGTGACGGCCGGGAAGCGCCGATCTATCTGTTCGACCGCTTCTATGCACGCGGCAATGGTGCTGCGGTCGAGCTGGTCAGCGACGAGATGGCGGGCGGCTTCGTCAACTATGTTCGTTCGCTGCAAGGTATGCCGCCGCTGGCAGACGATGCCGCCCAGCGCGGCTATCTGGAGCAGGCGTGGGACTACTGGATCGCACTCCCCGCTTCGCAGCAGACGCCCTACGACACGCTGGTGCCGCGCTTCGCCGCAGGCCAGGCGGAAGACCTGAAGGGGGAATTCTTCCTGCCCGAACGGCGGCAGGGCCTGGTCAACTATGTGCGCGAATTGCAGGGGCTGGCTCCGCTGGAAACCGCGCAGGAGCAGAGCGCCTATATGGATGAGGCGCTGGCCCACTGGCAGGGGCTGGACACCGCCTACAAGGCACCCTTCTATCGTTCGGCGATGTTCCTTGAACTTCGCACGGCGAGCCGGGAGGCGAACGATCCGAACAGCGAGCGGCAGGGTTCGGTGAACCGGGGCTATGAGGCCATCGGCACGCTCTATCCGGGCGCTCAGAAGGCCGCTGACGAAAGCCTGGCCGAAGGCGAATCCCGCTGGCAGGGCAATTTCGAAACTTTCGCCAGCCGCGTGCTGTCGAACAGCGGCGGGGACGTATCGGTGGTCGCGCCGGGCGGCTTCTTCCGCCTCGCCAGCGCGGCCGCCAATGCCGAGCAGACCGGCCAGCCATCGGAAAGCAATGTGCAGGGCGACGCGTCCCGCGCCGGCATCGTCACGCAGGGCGGCGGCGAGGTGAATGTCCTCACTTACGGCGATCAGGACGTGAATCAGTCCCGCGTGCTGACCACGCAGGGCGGCAACATCCTGATGTGGTCGTCCTTCGGCAGCATCGCCGCGGGCAACGGTGCGCAAACCTCGCTGGCGCCACCATTCTACGATCGCAGCATCGACGCGCTGGCGAACCTCACCCGCGCGCCCGCCGGTCTGCCGACCGGCGCGGGTATCGGCACGTTGGCCACGACGCCGGGCACGCCCCCCGCAGACGTCGATCTGATCGCCAATTACGGTATCGTCGATGCCGGGGACGCCGGCATTCGGGTGTCGGGCAACCTCAACGTCTTCGCGATCGAGATATTGGGGGCCGATAATATCGACGTGGCGGGCCGCACGACAGGACTGCCCGAGGCACCCGCCGCGCCGCCGACCTCGCTCGACGTGGGCGATCTGGGGGCCAAATCGCTGATGGGCAGCGATCTGCTCGCCAATCTCACGGAATCGGTTCGCCAGAACGCCGCCGCCGCCACGCCTTCGCTGATCGAGGTTCGGGTCACCGGCTATGGCGACTGTACTGAGGGCGATCGTCGGCAGGAGTGTTCGTCACCGTCCCCGTCGGCACCAGGCACGGTATCACCGCAGGCGGGAGCGGCCGGGACTAGCCAGCGTTCAGCCACCTGGCCGGACAAGGAACTCGGGGTCGATCTCGCGGCGACCACCCTCGACGATGCCATGCGGGAGATCGGAGCGCTGTCGGGGTACAATATTCTCTACAGCACAGACGTCGCAGCGAACTTCCGGACTCTTCCCGTGCGGGGGTCGATGACGCTCCAACAGGCGATGTCGCGGCTTCTCGGCAAGGGGCTGCGCGCGGTCCTGATCGACGATCGCACGATCATGATCGAACCGAGCCGGTACGCCCGCAACAACTGAAGCCCCGAAAACACGCCATAGAGGGGCCGCCCAGATCGTGCGGCTCCCATCCCCTTCGATTGAGGAGCATTGTTCATGGTCTCACATTCTCCATCCAAGACGAGCGGCGGCGACACGCCAAACCTTCCGCTATTTTACCGCCATCCACAGCCGCTTTCGTCGTCAGCCCATGGCGAATGGCGGTTGCAAGGCGGCGATGCGTCCTTCGCCGCCGACACGTCCTATGTCCCTATCGTGGCCGGAGAGCTGATTGCAGCGTCGCGCCACTATCCCATCGTCTTTGCGGCCGGCGACGCCCAGCCCCTCGCGGTACTCGGGCTCCAGCGCCGCAACCTGTTCGTGAAGGACGGACGATGGGAGGCGGACGGCTACGTGCCAGCCTATGTTCGCCGCTATCCCTTTGGCTTCATCGCCACCGGCAAGCCCGATGAGTTCGTTCTGGCAATCGACGCCGAGTCCGAGCGTGTGGTGAAGTCCGCCGAGGAAGGCAGGTCGTTTTTCGAGGACGGAAAGCCGTCCGAGCTTACCAGACAGGCCCTGGCCTTTTGCGATGCATTTCAGTCGGACGCCAAGGCGACGCGGGTTTTCGCCGAGGCGCTGAAGGAACAGGATCTGCTGATCGACCAGCGCGTGGATGCGACGCTGCCCGATGGGCACAAGCTTGGGCTGGAAGGCTTTCAGATCGTGGACAGGGAAAAGTTCGGAAAGCTGCCGGACGAGGTGCTGCCTGCATGGCACCGCAATGGCTATCTCGCCTGGGTCCAATTCCATCTCGCCTCGCTTGATCGTTTTACCAGCCTCCTCAACCGCCAGGCATCAATCGGCGCCGCCGAACCGCAGTTACCGAAGACATCTCGGCCCAAATCCAGGAAGGAACTCGCATGATCGTCCGATCTGTTGCCGCCATCTCTCTCGTCATCGCGATCGCGTCGCCAGCATCCGCGCAGAACGGCGGTGGAAATGGGTCGCCGGCGCAGGCTGAGCCACAGCGGCTTGGCGGCCCGGCTGTACCAGGTGTGTGCCTGTTGTCGCGCGAGGCGATCTTCGCCAATGCCGCTGTGGGTAAGGCCGCGAGCACGCGGTTGCAGGAACTCACCCGCGCAGCCCAAACTGAGGTCGATGCGCAGCGGACGCCAATCGAGACTGAAGCGCGCGCGCTGGATGGTCAGGCCGACAGTGCGGAAATCCGGCAGCGGCGCACACAGCTCGCGCAGCGCTGGCAGGCGCTTCAGCAGCAGGCGGCGCATGACAGCCGAGAAATCGCGGCGACCCGCGCCAAGGCGCTGGAACGGATCGCGAGCGAAGCTCAGCCGGTCATCGCAGAGGTCTACGGTAAAAAGCGTTGCGGCCTGCTCTTTGATCGCAGTTCCGCGCTCGGCGGCAATTTTGTGAATGACCTCACCCCAGAGGTAGTGCGGCGCCTGGACATGAAGATCCAGACAATCACCTTCGAGCGGGAGCGGTTGCCCGAGCAGCAGCCTGCCGCTGCTCCACCGGCACAACGCTAGCGATTTGGGGGAACAGCCATGCTTCTGTCGATCGGCCTGATCGCTTTAGGCTTTTTACTCGGAGCCGGCGTGACGGGCATCATTGCCCTTCAGCTGTTCGGCATCCTTCATGCGGAGGCGGTAAGGGTTGTGGACAGTCACGGCGTTATGCTGTTTTCGGGCTTGCCATAGCCGCGTGCAGCGACCGGAAGCTCAACTCAAGCCGCGGGTTTGTCCGTCGTCACTCTGTTGCGCCGAGCAAGGTGAGAGGAAACGGTTAAGCACAGCCCCTCTTGAGGTGCGCTAAGTGCGTTGTGACACGCTCAATGTTCATGGGCATATTCAGCGTGCGTTCCCGGCGGTTGAGATAGGTTAGCATGTGGCGCACTTTTTTGTGTTGGACATCGGCTGCGGATCGCCGCGTTGCAGATTCGTAATGATCGCTCAATCTCCCCCCACACCTCTCAGGCCGCCTGTGCGTGCTGCTGTTCGGACATCAGGCGGCTTCGCGATGCCCGGCTTGCATGCCGACCAGCGCTGCGCCGGCGGGGCTTATCCGCCACCAAGCTAACAACGGGCTCGGGCCTGATTCCGCCGAGGCGAAACCCCGCTTCAATAGCATAGTGAGAGCTGGATCGCTCGCGGACGCCAGGAAGCCCGGTTCCTTGACCGGCAATATAGCGAGTTCGGTCAGCGCGGCCCATTCCTCATCAGGCAGCAAACGGCCGCCAATCGCGCTGCCCGCCTTGGTCGGAGCGGTTGCAACGGGTTCCGCCTTGCGGCGCTTGCGTGTCGTCGGCTTGATTTCGCCAGCGAGCGCCGAGGCGATCCGGCGGCCGACGCGATTGGCGGCCTTCACCGATGGATCATGCTGCACGTGGGCGTAGATCATGGTCGAGCGCAGGTTGGCATGGCCGAGGATCGCGCCGGTCAGCGCCAGCGCCTCGCCGTTCGAGGTGGCCGTGGCACCGACCGTATGGCGCAGCGTGTGCGGCGTGACGCCCGGCAGCTCGGCCTTCTTGACGATCTTGGGCCAGATGTTCTTGGTGCCCTGGAAATAGCTGTCGCCTTCATCGGCGGGGAACACATAGTCGGTGCCAGCCACCTTCTCGATGCCCTTGAGCAAGGTCGCCGCCGCCAAGCAGAGCGGGCGGATCGACTTGCCGGTCTTGCTGTCATTGAGAACGAGCAAGTCATGCTCCAGATCGACCTCATCCCATTTCAGCTCGGCGATCTCATTGCGGCGGCAGCCGGTCAGCACCCACAACCGGGTGATGTTGAGCGCCTTGATGTTGACGCCCTCGGTCTCCAATGCATCACACGCTGCGCCGAGGCGGGCGACTTCCTCAAGTGTCAGGAACCGCGTCCGCTTGTTGTCAGACTTGTTGACCACAGCCTTTTCGCAAGGATTGGCCGCGACGATCTCATGCCGTTTGGCGAAGCTGAACACGGCCGACAGATCGCGGAACACCTTGCGCGCCGCGCCATTGCCGCCCTTCACGATGATCCGCGTGCGCGGTCCCGTCTTCTCATTCTTCGCCGTCTTGCCCGCCTCGACATCGCGGAAGAACCGCTCGATGTCGGCGGCGTTGACCTCCGTGACGCGCTTGTGCCCGAGCAGCGGCACGACATGATGACGCAGCCGGGCGACGGTGTATTTCTTGGTCAGGGGCTTCATCGGCTGGCCCTGACGCTTGCCGCGCTGGATGAAGCAGCCTTCCTCCTCATAGCAGTCGATCAGCCCGCTCATCTTCATCTCGGCGCGTTTCGCCTTGCGCTTGTTCGCGGGATCTTCGCCGACAGTGGCAGCAGCCAGCAGTTCCTTGGCCTTCTTTCTGGCCTGCTCAATCGTCAGGGTGCCGAAGCGGCCGACCGTCATGAACCGACGTGGCGCGCTCCGGCCGCCGCCTTCGGCGCGATAGCGAATGATGAAGGTCTTGCGTCCGGTCTTCGCGATGCGAACGCCGAACCCGGACAATTCGCTATCCCAAATCTCGTAGCGCTCCGCACGCGCCTCGGCTGCATCGACGACCGTTTTCGTCAGCTTGATCGACTTGTCTTCCGTCATCTCGCCATGACCTCCAAGCGGTCCCGCGCTCAAATTGGTGCCCACATGGTGTCCACCGAAAGCGGAAAATAGGGGTTTCCTCTTGGATTGTTCTAGCGTAGTTTGACACCGAAAACAACTTTGTATTCAGTGCTTTAATCGTAGAATAGCGGGCTGTGGCGAAGGCTGGAAAAGTGCCTGATGCAATTTTGCCAAGGTTGGGGTCGAGGGTTCGAATCCCTTCGCCCGCTCCAGTTTTTCAATTGCTTAGATATGCTTTTCGTCAGCAAGCATTTGATACCCTACTACATCTCCATTTGTTGGCTTTCTGACGCGCATCGCCGATAAAAAGCCGCGTAAGTTCGGCGGCGCGCATGCGCACGCTGTGTCAATCCTGAACCGGCAACTCGGCAGAGAGCTCCCTACGTGACCGGGGCGTCAAGCTACCCGAGCGGATAGGCTTCAAACGCACGGCCTTAGCCGTGGCTCGGAAGCTCACCGTTGTCATGCCGCCATGCTGAAATCGGGCGAATTCTTCGATAGGAACGCAAGCGCTCCGGCGTAGCAACGCGACCAGCAAGCAACTGGCCAGCGAATTCGTCCCTGCTGCGATATGGGCTGAACCATCCCGCTTGACGGAATGCACCGGATTCCACCGAGCGCGCCGCCCGCATAGGGAGGTTCCGTCCTACGAAGACCGACCGTGCGACGGCCCATGCCGACAGCGAAGACGACCCTGAACCCGGCATACGGTCAGTACAAAATCTGCTCACATGAAACCGCGCGATTAGACGACCCCGTGAAAACTCATGCCATGGTTCCGATCGTGCGACGGAACCGCAACAGTGCCACGGCGAAAAACGCCGCGCCGATCACCGCAATTGCGAAAAACTGCGGCCATACAACGTCAAGACCGGCGCCCCGATACAGGATCGCCTGCCCCATCTTCACAAAGTGGGTCGTCGGCGCGGCGAGCATGATCGTCTGGACGAAATCCGGCATGCTCTCGCGCGGGGTCATGCCGCCCGACAGCATCTGGAGCGGCATCAGCACCAGCATCAGGAGCAGGCCGAACTGGGGCATCGACCGCGCGGCGGTGCCCATGAAGATGCCGATCGATGTCGTCGCGAACAAATGGAGGCAGGCTCCCCCAAGGAACAGCGCGACCGAGCCTTCGATGGGCACATGCAGCAGGCCCCGGACAATGAATGTCAGCGAGAAAGCGCAGGCCGCCAGCACCACCAGCCCCATCGCCCAGACCTTGCTCGCCATGATTTCGAAAGGCGTCACCGGCATGACCAGAAGATGCTCGATCGTGCCGTGCTCGCGCTCGCGGATCAGTGCCGCTCCGGTCAACACGATCGACAGCATGGTGACGTTGTTGATGATCTCCATCAGCGAGCCGAACCAGCTTTGCGCAAGTGTCGGATTGAAGCGCGCGCGCAGGGCTAGGTCGACGGGCAGGGGCGCGGTGGCGCGCGTCCCGGCCATGAATTCGGACACCTCGCCCTGGACGATCTGCTGGATATAGCCGCCGCCGGTGAACGCCTGGCTCATCCGCGTCGCATCGATGTTGAGTTGAACGCTGGGCCGGCGGCCCGCCAGCACGTCCCGCTGGAAATCGGGTGGAATATCGAGTGCGAAGGTGAAGCGCCCGGCGTCCATGCCCTTGTCGACCTCGCTCAACCCCACCAGCGAGGGCTGGCTGAAGTGCGGCGGGTAGAAGGCGCTGGTGATCCGGTTCGACAGCGGCGACTGATCCTCGTCGACGATCGCGATCGGGGCTTTGTTCAGCGTTTCCGGCATGCCGGTGGCCGAGATGTAGATGTTGAACGTGAAGGTGAACAGGATCAGGAACAGCATCATCGGATCGCGCAGCAGGCTGCGCAGTTCCTTGATGCCGAGCCGGTAGATATTGGCGGCGTGCTCCACGGCCTAGCTCTCCTGCTTGCGCAGCAGGGCCGCGCAGACGAGCATGATGGCCGGATAGGAAATCGCCAGTGCGGCCAGTTCGCCGCTCAGATCGGCGAAGCCCAGTCCCTTGGAGAAAACCCCCCGGCAGATGGTGACGAACTGGGTCGTGGGGAAGATCGTGCCGATGACCCGGCCCGCACCCTCCAGCGAGGAGATCGGATTGATGAGCCCGGAAAACTGAATCGCTGGCAGGATCGTGCCGACAGCGGTTGCGAACAGCGCGGCGATCTGGCTGCGCATGAAGGTGGAGAACAGAAGCCCCATCGCTGTCGCCGACAGAATATACAGGAATGCGCCCGCGGTCATCGTGGCGAGGTTGCCGGTGATCGGCACGCCGAACATCACGATCGCCATGAGAACCAGGAGGACATAGTTCAGCATGGCGAGGGCCACATAGGGAAGTTGCTTGCCGAGAAGGAATTCCAGCCGGCTGATCGGCGTCACATAGAAATTGATGATCGACCCCAGTTCCTTTTCCCGAACGACGCTGAGCGCGGTCAGGATCGCGGGGAACAGGAGCAACAGGATCGGGATCACCGCCGGCGCGATCGCGACAAGGCTTCGCACATCGGGATTGTAGCGGTAGCGCAGTTCGACATCGACCAGACCCGACGCCGGACGCTCACCAAGTTCCTGAACCGCAAGGTCGCTGAGCCACTGCCCGTGCATGGCCTGGAGATAGCCCTGCACCGTCTCGGCCCGCTGCGGCATCGCGCCGTCCATCCATACGCCGATCTCGGACGGGATGCCGCGCCGCACGTCGCGCGCGAAATTGGGCGGAATCTCGATCGCGACGCTCAGTTCCCCCGACCGCATCCGCTTGTCCAGCTGGGCATAGTCGGTGATCTCCGGCCGCTCGACGAAATAGCGGGAGCCGGCGAGGTTCAGGGCATAGTTCCGGCTAATCGTGGTGTCGTCACGGTCGAGGACGGCGAACGGCAGGTTCTCGACATCCATGCTGATCCCATAGCCCATGATGAACATGAGGATGACGCTGCCCAGCAGGGCCAGGGTCGCGCGGATCGGGTCGCGCTGTAATTCCAGGGCCTCGCGCCTGGCATAGCTCATCATGCGTCGCTGGCTGAACCAGCCGGACAGGCTGTCGTGCGCCGGCGCGTTGCCGTCCATGATTCCCGACTTGCTGTCCGTCACGGAGGCCGGGCGGCTATCTGCATCGCCGGTCGCCTCTTTGAGGCAATCGATAAACGCGTCTTCGAGGCTGGCGCTGCCGCGCTGCGCGACAATGGCATCGGGCGTGTCGGAAACCAGAACCTTGCCGGCATGCATCAGCGAAATCCGGTCGCACCGCTCCGCCTCGTTCATGAAGTGCGTGGAGATGAAGATCGTCACCCTGTCCTTGCGCGACAGGTCGATCATCATCTGCCAGAACTGGTCGCGCGCGATCGGATCGACGCCAGAGGTCGGCTCGTCGAGGATCAGCATCTCGGGCTTGTGGATCATCGCCACCGCAAGGCTGAGGCGCTGGCGCTGTCCGAGCGGCAATGCATCGGGCAATGCGTCCATGATCCCGGCAAGATCGAAACGCGCCTCCATCTCCGCGACCCGCGCGGGAATGTCCGCCTCAGGCACATGGAAAAGCTGCGCGTGTAGTTCGAGATTCTGCCGGACGGTCAGTTCGGAATAGAGCGAAAACGCCTGGCTCATATATCCGACGCGTCGACGCGTCGCCATATCGTCATTCTCGACCGGGCGCCCGAACAGCCATGCCTGACCTTCACTGGCCTGCAACAGGCCGGTCAGCATCTTCATCGTCGTCGATTTGCCACACCCGTTGGACCCGAGAAATCCAAAGATCTCACCGCGTTCGATGCGGAAATCGACGTGATCGACGGCGGTGAAGTCGCCGAACCGCATGGTGAGGCCCTTTGCCTCGATGGCGATCTCGGCCGCTTCCTCCTGCCCGCGCGGGGGAATGGTGACGGCCCGGTGCCCCTTGCGGCGTTCGTCGGGCAATAGCGCGATGAACGCGCGTTCCAGCGTCGTTTCGCCAGTACGTGCGTAGAAGTCGGCGGGACTGCCAGTGGCAAGTATCTTGCCCGCGTCCATCGCGACCAGCCAGTCGAAACGGGCGGCCTCCTCCATATAAGCGGTGGCGACAAGCACGCTCATGTCGGGTCGATCGGCCCGGATCGCGTCGATGAGATCCCAGAACTGGGCGCGTGACAACGGATCGACACCGGTTGTCGGTTCGTCCAGCAGCAGGAAATCGGGATCGTGGATCAGCGCGCAGCACAGGCCCAGCTTCTGCTTCATCCCGCCCGACAACTTGCCCGCCGGGCGTTTTCGGAATGGGGAGAGGCCCGTGCTGCGGGTCAGCCGGGTGATCCGGCGCTCCCGCTCGGCGGCGTCCTGGCCGAACAGCCGGCCGAAAAACTCCAGATTCTCGTCGATGGAGAGTGTCGGATAGAGGTTCTTGCCCAATCCCTGCGGCATATAGGCGATGCGGGGGCAGACCGCTTCGCGATGCGCCGCATCGGCCATGTCGCCGCCCAGCACCTCGACATGGCCCTCATGGATATGACGCGCGCCCGCGATCAGCGAGAACAGGCTCGATTTGCCCACGCCGTCCGGCCCGATCAGGGCAACCATCCGCCCGGCCGGTATGTCGAGGTCTATGCCGTCGAGCGCGATACTCTTGCCATAGCGGAGGCCGACACCCGACAGCCTGACGACCGGCTGAGGCTCTCCGCTGCTCATCGCGGCACGTTGACAGCCAGGTTGGCAGGCCAGTCGGTGCCGGTATCGATGCGGATATAGGCCATGCCGGGAAGGCCGGTCTTCACATGCGTGATATATTTTTGCAGCAGTGCCCGGTCGATACGCGCCTTCACGCGGAACATCAGCTTCTGCCGTTCGCTCGCGGTCTCCACTGTCTTGGGTGTGAATTGGGCGACATCGGCAACGAAACTGACTTTGGCGGGCACGACGTAGCCGGGCGCGGCGTCGAGCACTATGCGCACCTCATCGCCCAGCGCCACCTTGCCCGCCACAGTTTCAGGCAGAAAAAAGGTCATGTAGACATCACCCAGATCGACGAGGTTGAGGACCCGGCCGCCACCGGCCACGACCTCGCCCGGCTGCGCCACCCGATACTGGACGCGGCCTGCCCTGGGCGCCTTGAGATCACTGTCCTGGACGTCGGCCTCGATCCGCTGGATGGTAGCGCGTACCGCATCGACCTGAGAGCGCGCGCCGATTACCTGATTGCGCGCCGTGGTGATCGCGGCATCGACGGCGGCAAGCTGCGCGCGCGCAGCCTCGACCGCGGCGGCAGCACCCTCAACCTGCGCCTCATCGTCGTCGCGTTCCTGCACTGCGGTCGCGCCTTCCCGCGCCAGGGTGGTTGAACGAGTGAGGCGCTTGCGCGCGGCGTTGAGTTCCGCTTCGCGCTGCCGCACGGCGGCCTGTGCCGCGGCGCGGTTGCTCTGCTGCTGGGCGACCTGGCTCTCGGCGATCTTGATACCATTCAGCGCTTGCGCGAGCTGGGCCTCGGCTTCGGCCTTTTGCGCGACGAGGGTATCCGTATCCATATGGGCGACGACCTGCCCGGCCGTCACGAATGCCCCTTCGTCGACCAATATGTCGCGAATGCGTCCCGGCGACTTTGCCGAAACATCAATCTCGACACCTTCCACGCGGCCGTTGCCGCCGATGATCCCCGGCGGCAGACCGGCGGGTTTGAGGACTTT
>NZ_ATHO01000154.1 GCF_000445065.1 Sphingobium quisquiliarum P25
TTCCACAGGGCGAAGCCCGCGACGATGACCGCAGCCGCTATCAGGCCGCGAACGATCCAGCGCTTGCGGGATATTGCTGTCATTTCGGGTCGGCTCCGGTCGGCTGAGTGTTGGGCGAATTGTTGAAGGGCGGCGCACCGGCAAAGCCGCCGCCCAGAGCCGCATAAAGCGCGACCGCGCTTGCCAGATGGGCGCGGCGCAGCTGCACCAGCGTCTGTTCGGTGTCGAAGAGACCGCGTTGCGCGTCCAGCACCTCCAGATAGGCGGAACGGCCATTTTCGAATCGAAGCTGCGCCAGACGCCCCCGCTCGCGGGCCGCGTCCAGCATCGTCCGGGTGGTGGCGACCTGACGGCCGAGCTGGCGCCGCCGGACGAGCGCGTCCGACACGTCGCGGAAGGCGGTCTGCACGGTCTGTTCATATTCGGCGACCGCGCGCACCTGTCGCGCCTTGGCGACGTCCAGATTGCCCTTGAGACGTCCGGCATTGAAAATCGGCAAGGTGATCGCGGGACTGAAGCTCCACGATCGGCTCCCGTCGGCGAACAGCCCATCGAGATCGGTGCTGGTCGAACCGAAGGCACCGGTCAGACGGATGTTGGGGAAAAAGGCCGCGCGCGCCGCCCCGATATCGGCGTTGGCAGCGCGCAACGCATATTCCGCCGCGACAATGTCCGGCCGGTTCGTCAACAGGTCGGACGGCAAGCCCGGCGGCAAACCCACGTCCGGCACGGCATCGGCCAGACGGCGCGATCCGGACGCGATCTTGATCGGCTGGCCGATCAGCAGTTGCAGCGCATTGAGGTTGACCTGTCGATCCTGCTCCAGGCCCTGAAGCACGGTCTGCGCCTGCGCCAGCAGGATTTCGGCCTGGGTCATGTCCAGTCTGTTGCCCGAGCCGACCTCATAGCGGCGTCGCAGAATACGCAGCGACTCTTCGCGCGTGGCGATCGTTTGACGTGCCAGCGCCTCTCGTTCCTCATATTCCCGTTCGAGCAGATAGCCGTTGGCCACCTGAGCGACGAGATCGGTCGCGACGGCGCGGCGGGATTCCTCGGTCGCGAGATACCGGTCGCGGGCGGCGTCGCCGAGGCTGCGCAAACGGCCCCAGAAGTCGATCTCCCACTGCGCGCTGAGTTGCGCCGTGACCTGCTTGATATCATAGCTCTGCGCGCCCGCGCCTGGCAGGTTCAGCAGCGAACGTCCCCGGTTGCCGGACAGCCCCGCGTCGAGTTCGGGGTAGAGCGGCGCGCCTTCGATACGCCAGGCGGCGCGCGCTTCGGCGACGCGGGCAGCGGCGATGCGGATATCGCGATTATTGGCAAGCGCCGCCTCGATCAGGCGGCGAAGTTCTTCATCCCGAAAGAAATCATGCCATCCGGTCCGCGCGATCGACGGTGCATCGGCGTCCGGGTCGGCAACGAAGTGCTCCGGCACCGGTTGCGCTGGCCGAACATGCGATGGGGCGAAAGAGCAGCCGCTCGACGCGAGCAACGCAGACAGGAACATCCATCGTCGTGGCAACACGAAATCATTCCCTTTTTCTAGTTGCCGCGAGACCGCATTGATGCGTCGAAGGCAGATGGCCTGTGATCTTTTCTGTTTTTCGCGTTTCGCTCACTCTTCAGAACCGTGATGCTGCGCGACACGGCAGGCCGCCTCCGGCCGGATTCCTTTTGTTATGACGCCGATCCCTGTTCCGCCCCCGAAGCGCCCAGCCACTTCGTCGTTCCCATGAGAGGTCGAGGCGACAGAATATCCGGCGTCGAGGAAACCGGCGCGCGATCCCACACGTTTCTCCGGCGACAATGCGATGCCCATGGGAAGTCATCCGATAGCAACTGGAACAGGCTCATGCCTTCGCTCCGGCGTCCTCTTCCGGCTATACGTATCTTTACCGATGGTATCGTATTGCGCCGATGTGACCCTTTCAAGAACGAAATGCATTGCACTATTATGGAATGCGGGAGATGGCGTTAAAAAGGAGGGGAAGCTGACGACCATGGAGAGTGGCACGGCTAATAAAGGCGCCAACGCACAGAAGTCGCGCGGTGGCCGTCCTCGCCAGGAGGTCGCGACGCGTCTTGCGAGCCACATTCTCGATGTCGCGCTTGAGCAGTTTCTCGCCCGCGGCGTTGAACGTGTCAGCATGGACGAGATTGCCGCACGGGCCGGAACCACCAAACGCACGCTCTATTCACGCTATGGATCGAAAACCGGCCTGCTCGTGGCGGTCGTCCAATGGGGGATAGCAATGCACATGCGGCCAGTCGCCGGGGCGATACCGCAGGGGACGGTGCGCGAGCGCCTTGTCCACGTGGCGCGGCGCATGCTGGATTTATCCCTGAAACCCGAAATCATCGGCCTTGAACAACTGGCCAGGCAGGCGGCGGCACAGGACATCGAGATTCCGGGTGGCCGGCTCACATTGTCTTCGCAGACGGGAGTGGAACTGATTCAGGGCATCCTGGATGAAGGAAGCGCGGCGGGGAGCGTCCACGTCACCGATACGCACTTCGCTGCTGCGTTCCTGCTGGACGCGCTCGTGATCGTTCCTCGAGCCCGCATCCTCTGGAAGCAATTCGAGAATAAGCCCAGGGCGAAAATGGAATATATGGAGCGCACGCTTGATCTTCTGGCTTCAGGCATGCCGTTCTTGAGCCCCTGAGGCGAAGCGAAAGGAGGCATGGCATCCGTCCGCTGCCCGCCCACCTTTTTGGGCAGCTGCGACATCGCTTGAACTCGCGGTCATCACGCGGCAATATAATACTATCAGTATAGTTACGGATGGTGCCCGTTCTTCCGCGCTGTCAACCAGCAGGCTGTCGAGGCAGCCCCGACGATTGGGCTGGCTCCGAACGGAGAGGATACTGGCGAGGCCTTGCGGCAAGTGAAGGAGGAAGGCTCTCCATGTCCCGTATCGCGTTCATCACCGGCGGCGTCAGTGGCATCGGCGCAGCGACGGCCAAGCTGTTAAAGGCATCGGGCTATACCGTTGCAGTCAACTTTTTCGGCAACGACGAGGAAGCGCGGCGCTTCATCGCGGAGACCGGCATTCCGGCATATGACTGGAACGTCGCGGATTTCGCGGCATGCCAGGAAGGGGTCGCGAAAGTCGCCGCCGACATCGGCCCGATCGAAATTCTCGTCAACAATGCCGGAATCACGCAGGATTCGACGCTGCATAAGATGACCGAGGCGCAATGGCGCAACGTGATCGACGTCGACCTCGGCGGATGCTTCAATATGAGCCGCGCGGTGATCGAGGGGATGCGCGAGCGCCGCTTCGGGCGGATCGTCAATGTCAGTTCCGTCAACGCCCTGTCCGGACAGTTCGGACAGACGAACTATGCTGCCGCCAAGGCCGGGATGATCGGTTTTACCAAGGCATTGGCGCTCGAAGGCGCAACGCGCAACATCACCGCCAACGCCGTCGCACCGGGCTACACCGACACCGGCATGGTCGCCGCGGTGCCTGGGGATGCGGTGAAGGCGGTGCTGGCGGCGGTGCCTATGGGGCGGCTGGGCACGCCTGATGAAATCGCGCGCGGGGTGCTGTTCCTTGTCGCGGACGAGTCCGGTTTCATCTCGGGCGAGACGCTCTCGATCAACGGCGCGAAATACATGGCCTGAGGCGGAAGGGCTTCAGGTCGTCGGTATGTGAGTTCGTGCAACATAGGCGTGGCGGACAGGAGGTTGACCGTGGATGATGTGACAAGCCGGACGCCGGACCCGCTGGACGGTATAGCCGAAACGCTGGACCGGGCGGCCAGCGCGGCGATCGCCCAACTCACTTCGGGCATATCGCCGGTAACGATGATGCAGTCCTGGTTCGACTGGGGACTGCACCTCGCCTGCGCGCCGGGCAAGCAGCTCCAGCTCGGGGCGAAGGCGGCGCGCAAATATGCACGGCTGGCCGATTATGCCGTCCATCGATCCCTGTCCGAGGATTGCCCGCCAGCGATAACGCCCTTGCCTCAGGACCGGCGCTTTTCCGACCCGGCCTGGCAAAAGCCGCCTTTCGACATCATCGCACAAGGCTTTCTGCTGAACCAGCAATGGTGGCACGCCGCCACGACCGGCCTGCGCGGCGTGACCAGGCATCATGAAGACGTGATGGAGTTCACCGCGCGCCAACTGCTCGACACGGTTGCGCCGACCAACTTTTTCGCGACCAATCCCGTCCTGCAACAGCGGATATTCGAAACGGGCGGCGAATGCCTCATCGACGGCATGCGCAACCTGCTGGAGGATATGCAGCGAGCCGTGCGCGGCGTGCCCCCGGCCGGTGCGGAGGAGTATCAGGTGGGCGGCAATGTCGCCGTCACACCCGGCAAGATCGTCTATCGCAACCGACTGATGGAACTGATCCAATATGCGCCGACGACCGACAAGGTCCGGCCTGAGCCGGTGCTGATCGTGCCGGCCTGGATCATGAAATATTATATTCTCGATCTTTCGCCGGAAAATTCGCTGGTCCGCTGGTTGAGAGACCAGGGCTTCACGGTATTCATGATCTCCTGGCACAATCCGGGAAGCGCCGATCGCGATCTCGACATGGAAGCCTATAGGCGGCTTGGCCCTGCGGCGGCGCTCGACGCGGTGTCGGCGATCACCGGTGCGACGCAGATTCACAGCGTCGGTTACTGCCTTGGCGGCACGCTCCTTTCGATCGCGGCGGCGGCGATGGCGCGCGCGGGCGACGACAAGCTGGCGAGCGTCACCCTGTTCGCGGCGCAGACCGAATTTTCCGAACCGGGGGAATTGGGGCTGTTCATCGACGAGGCGCAGCTCAATCTGCTGGAGAACATGATGTGGAGCCGGGGCTATCTCGATAGCAGCCAGATGGGCGGCGCGTTCCAGATCCTGCGCTCGAACGATCTCGTCTGGTCGCGTCTGCTCACCACCTATCTGATGGGTGAGCGCGAGCCGATGAACGACCTCATGGCCTGGAATGCCGATGGTACGCGCATGCCCTATGCGATGCACAGTCAATATCTGCGCACCCTGTTCCTGGACGACGATCTGGCTGAGGGCCGCTATCGGGTCGATGGCCGCACCATCAGCCTTTCGGGCCTGCGCAAGCCGATGTTCGTCGTCGGAACGGAGCGCGATCATGTCGCGCCATGGCGTTCGGTGCATAAGATTCACTGGCTGACCGGCGCGGAGATCTGCTTCGTGCTCACCAGTGGCGGGCACAATGCCGGCATCGTATCGGAGCCGGGGCATCCGCGTCGTCGCTATCATATGCTGACGCGCGAGACGGACGGCATGACGCTTGCCCCGGACGAATGGCTGAGCCAGGCCGAAAAGCGGGAGGGAAGCTGGTGGATCGCCTGGGGCGAATGGCTTGCCGCCCACTCGGGCGATCCTGTCTCACCGCCGTCCATGGGCGCGCCCGACAAGGGATACACACCCATCGCCGATGCGCCGGGCCATTATGTGCTGGAGCATTGAGCGATGGCGGATGAAGCGATGCTTGAAAACCGCACCTTCGACGAAATCGCCATTGGTGACAGCGCCAGCCTTTCGCGTACGCTCGGCCAGCGGGACATCCAGCTCTTTGCGCTGGCCTCCGGTGACGTCAATCCGGCGCATCTGGACCCCGATTTCGCGGCGTCGGACATGTTCCACCGGGTCATTGCGCACGGGTTATGGGGCGGGGGCCTTATTTCGGCTGTGCTGGGCACACAGCTTCCGGGGCCCGGCACCATCTATCTTGACCAGAGCCTCCGCTTCCTCCGGCCGGTCGGTCTTGGGGACACGATCACCGCGCGGGTGACCGTGAAGGAAAAGAAGCCCGATCATCGCATCGTCATCCTCGACTGCCGTTGCACCAACCAGAAGGGCGAGGAGGTGATTGCGGGCGACGCGGTGGTGAAAGCGCCGGTCGAGAAGGTCCGGCGGCCAGCCGTTGCGCTGCCTGACATACTACTTTCCGACCATGACGGCTATCATCGGCTCCTGAAAGCGGCCCAGGGTGGCGATCCGATCCCCACGGCCATCGCGCATCCGTGCAGCGCCGCGGCGATCATAGCGGTCGTGGAGGCGGTCGAGGCCGGATTGATCGCTCCCATTCTTGTCGGGCCTGCACCACGCATCCGCAGCGCCGCTCAGGAGGCCGGCGCGGATATTTCCGCCCTTCGCATCGTGCCCGCGCCGCATAGCCATGCCGCCGCAGCGCAGGCGGTCGCGCTGATTCGATCGGGTGAAGCGCGGCTGCTGATGAAGGGCTCGCTCCACACCGACGAATTGATGGGCGCGGTGGTCGCGCGGGAGACAGGGCTGAGGACCGAACGACGGGTCAGCCACGCCTATCTCATGGACGTGCCCGGCCATCCCGCCCCGCTGGTCATCACCGACGCAGCGATCAACATCGCGCCGGGGCTGGAGGAAAAAGCGGATATTATCCGCAACGCCATCGACCTGGCGCATGTCATCGGCATCGAATGCCCGCGCATCGCCATTCTCTCGGCGGTCGAGACGATCAATCCTTCGATCGCCTCCACGCTCGATGCCGCCGCGCTGTGCAAGATGGCGGATCGTGGCCAGATCGCGGGCGGCCTGCTCGACGGCCCGCTCGCGTTCGACAATGCCATCAGCGAAGCCGCCGCAAGGGAAAAGGGCATTGTCTCACCCGTCGCGGGCAAGGCCGAAATCCTCGTCGTGCCCAATCTGGAAGCCGGGAACATGCTCGCCAAGCAGTTGACTTTCCTGGGCGGCGCCGACGCGGCGGGCATCGTGCTGGGCGCGCGCGTGCCGATCATCCTGACGAGCCGGGCGGACAGTCTGCGCACGCGGCTTGCCTCCTGCGCGGTTGCCACACTTCTGGCGCGTGCGGGCACCAGGGCGGCGCCGGGGTTGCCGGCATGAGCCGTGCGATCGTCAGCCTCAATTCCGGCTCATCCAGCATCAAGTTCGGCCTTTATGCATTGGAACCCGGCGGCCCCGTTCACAAGGCCGGCGGCAAGCTGGAAGGCATCGGCACCGCCCCGCGCCTCATGATACGGGACGATGACGGCACCGTACTGATCCAGCGCGACTGGCCCGGCGGAGCTTCGCTGACGCATGAGCAGTTGCTGGACGTCCTTTACGACTGGGCCGGCACGCATTTGACCGGATATGAGATTGCGGCGGTGGGGCACCGGGTGGTTCATGGCGGGCGCAAATTCCGGCACCCCGTGCGGGTCGATGCCGCGCTGCTCTCCGAACTTGAGGCGTTCTGTTCGCTTGCGCCGCTCCACCAGCCGCACAACCTCGCCGCCATTCGCGAGATCGCGCGCAAATCGCCCGGTTTGCTGCAAGTCGCCTGTTTCGACACGGCCTTTCACCATGACATGCCTGAAGTCGCCGCCCGCATGGCGTTGCCGCGCGCCTATGCCGAACGGGGATTTCGGCGCTATGGCTTCCATGGCCTGTCCTACGAATATATCGCGCGCAAGCTGGCCGAACTGGACCCGGCGCTGGCGCGCGGGCGTGTGATCGCGGCGCATCTGGGCAATGGCGCCAGCATGTGCGCCATGCGGGAAAGCCGCAGCATCGACACCACCATGGGCTTCACCGCGCTCGACGGCCTGATGATGGGAACGCGCAGCGGGTCGCTCGATCCCGGCGTCATCGTGCACCTCCAGCTTCAGGAGGGCATGAGCGCGCAGGACGTCGAATCCCTGCTCTATCGCCAGTCGGGCCTGCTGGGCGTATCGGGCGTGTCCAGCGACATGCGCGCGCTGCACGACAGCAAGGATCCCCATGCCCGCGAAGCGATCGAACTTTTCGTCTGGCGGGCCGCACGTCATGCAGGCGCGTTGATGAGCGCTTTGGAAGGGCTGGACGGCCTGGTCTTCACAGCAGGGATTGGTGAGAATGATCCCCGCATCCGTGCCGCGATTTGCGAACGGCTCGCCTGGGCTGGCGTTGTCCTCGACGCTCAGGCCAACGCCAGCAACGCGCCGGTCATCAGTTCCCCGGACAGTCGTATCACTGTCCGGGTGATCCCGACCGACGAGGAACGCATGATCGCGCTTCACACATCCGCCATTTTGGAAAATCGGGAAGGAGAAGCGGCGTGAAACCGCTGGTGGATCTTTCGGGCAAACGTGGGCTCGTCATCGGCATTGCCAATGACCACAGCATCGCGGCGGGATGCGCCCGTGCCTTTCGCCAGTGCGGCGCGCGCATTGCCGCGACCTATCTTAATGAGAAGGCGAAGGCGTGGGTGGAGCCGGTCACGACCGCCTTGGGCGCCGAATGGATCGCCCCATGCGATGTGCGCGAACCCGGCCAGATCGAACCGCTTTTCGATGAGGTGAGCAAGCGCTGGGATGGCGTCGATTTCCTGCTGCATTCCATTGCGTTCGCGCCGCGCGATGACCTGCATGGCCGCGTCGTCGACAGTTCGGCCGAAGGCTTCGCGCTGGCGATGGACGTATCGTGCCACAGCTTCCTGCGGATAGAAGCCAGCCGAGCCGCTGATGGACGATGGGTGTGAAGCGATCAATGGCGACGGGGATGGCTACATCATACCCTGATGAGATCCGTAACGCTATCCCGGCGTCCAGAGGAGCAAGCTTCTGAAAAAGCCGACACCGGCGGCTGTCGGTGCCGATCTCAGAAACAAAAAAGGAATATGTACATGAAAATCATGGCTCATGCCTGGACACTCGCCCTTACATTGCTCGTTGGCGGACTCGGAAGCAGGACGGCTCAGGCGCAGGATGGCGATCATATAACACTGGGCGTGGGCGTCGCGGCTGTACCGGAATTTGAAGGCTCGAAGGGCTATCGGGTCCTCCCAATTCCACTGCTTGACGTGCGAGCCGGCCAGTTTTTCGCCAGCCTCGGAGACGGCATCGGCGTTCATATCGTCGACACGCCGACGTTGAAGCTTGGCGGCAGCGTCACTTACGTTCGGGGCTATCGACGCCGCGACGTGCCAGAAGGTATCGACAGCTTGTCCGATGCGGCTGGCGCTCGCCTCTTCACGTCCCTCCGGCTGGGAGGCGCGATCGCCACCGTAGGGGCAACGCGCGTGATCGGTGGCGGAACCCGCGGCACCATCGCGGATGCGCGGCTATCCTATCCTGTTCAGACCGCGCAACGGGTCACGATCATCCCGACGCTCGCCACCAGTTGGGCCGATGACAAGCATATGCGCCGCTACTTTGGAGTGACGCCCTCGGAAGCGGCGGCATCGGGCCTTGCCGCTTATCGTCCGTCGAGCGGTTTCAAGGACGTGTCCGCTATCGTTACCGCCAATTACCGTCTTGCCGGCGGCCTCAATATCGCTGGATCGGCGGGAGTCACACGGCTGTTCGACAAGGCGGCCGACAGCCCGTTCGTCGAGCGCCGCTGGCAACCGGCCGGATTCGTCGGCATCGCCTATAGCTTTTGAGATCAAGCACGCATCCGAAGACACTAAAGGTGAAATGCTCCAGGGAGCGTGCTTCGCAAATGCGATCACAACATTACACGACGTTGCAAGCCTGCATCCAGCGACGGGACCGCGTCAAACGCAGTCCTTCTACTTGCCTGCGCCAATCACATAGCGCTCCCTTATCATCCGCGAATGAGGCGGAGGCTGCGGCGGCGAGCAAGCAGCAACCCACCAGCGCCCAGGGCAAAAAGTGCCCAGGCCGGACCCTCAGGGACTGGCGTCCCGCCCGAACTTCCCCCTGGCGGCGTAGCAGGCGGATTGTAGTTGCCCGCATAGGTGCCGAGATGCATTTCGCCATCCTGGACAAGACTTCCGAATACGGCTGATCCCTGGATATAGTTGCTGGTATGCGCCGATGCCCAGGGAGCGAGAACCGAGCCGCCCCAGCTGGTCGTCAGATCCAAAGCCTGCGCATCCGCGAAATTCCAGATGAGATGCTCGCCTAGCCCTGCGGTGCCGCCCAGAAAGTTGTCGTTGAGGTTGACCGTTGCCCCGCTGACATTGACGATCGCCGTGTCCGCGCCGTTCAGGTTGAAGGCGATCTCTCCTATGGAATTGAGATCCGCCGCGCTGATCGAAAAGACCGCGAGCCCGTCCGCATTGGGAGTGGCGTTGAAGGTTGCGCGGTTGCCGGTGATATCCACCTGGCTGTTGGCCGAAAGGCCGTTCAGCGTAGCCGACAATTCCTTCATACTGCCGGCGATCGTGCTCCCTTGTGCAGCCAGAGCGCTCGCAAATCCAGGATCGGACGCGGCAAGGCCGGACTGAACGACATTCTGATTGACATTGGTGTTGGCAATCGAGCCGCCGACCTTGACCGTTTGCGACGGGCCGTTGAGATTGAACCCGCTCTCGACATTGCCGCCGACGACAGCGCCCGAACCATTGTTCAGGTTCTTGATACCGCCGGTCACGTTGCCGACGACAGTAAGGCCCGGTTGCCCGTTCGGCGAGGTGCTCGGTGCCCCGATCTGATAATTGGATGAAGTGCCGGTCAGATCGCCGCCGACAAAGGTTCGCCCTTCGACCTCCGATGAGGATTTCAGATCGCCCAGCACGATCAGGTTCCACTCACGCAGGGCATCTGTCCCTGAAACCGGCGATGCGAACGCCGCCGAGGCGGCAAGCGCGGAGCCCGCAACCGCGAGCAAAATGCGATATCTCTTCATATCCGCCTCTATACACGACCGTTGCCATTGCCGAAGGATCAAAGATGGTTAATGGAAACCTGTCCCAAGTCGACACAATAGTTGCGAGGGATATGGCGTGGAGCCAGGAATGCCTGCAAACACAACCAACTAAGCCGCTGGTGGGAGACGTCCGGCCGTTTGCTGCCCTGCCAGGTCTGAAGAGGCGAGGGCTACAAAGGTGCCATCGGAGCAGATGCGCGACCTCATTGAAGCAATTGAAGACGGCAGATACACTTATGTCCGCTGTCCAGAACTCAGAATATCGCGATAACGATAAATATTGGGCGGCAATTATCCAAGTTTTCTTTCGTTCTCACATTTGTGTGCTTCCGGGTGATATCTTGAATTGACCCGTTGAACGATGCGTTCTGCCAAATTGACCCTGATCGGCAGACCGGCATCTATCCGGCGCCAGGTATTGTAGCTGATCCCGAAGCTTTCCTGCAACTTCTCGTCGGTTCGACCGGGGCAATTGGCGCGCATATGGTCGACGATATGGCCTGGCAGGCAGATCATGCGCTGGGTCAATGACTTTCTCCCTTTTCCGCCTCCACCATGTCGGATGCCAGTTCCAGCCCGGCGCGGCCATGGGCGGGTGTGTGGGCCGGGGCTTTGGGATGGGGGACATAGTCGGGTTCCTCGACCTCCAGCATGCCTTCCCATTTGGTGATGACGGATGTGGCGATGGCGTTGCCCAGCACGTTGGTGGCGGTGCGGCCCATGTCCATGAAGTGATCGACCGCCAGGATGAAGGCTATGCCCTCTACCGGCAGGTCGAACTGGCCCAGCGTCGCCGCCACCACCACCAGGGAGGCGCGGGGAACGGCGGCGATGCCCTTGCTGGTCACCATCAGCACCAGCAGGATGGTGATCTGCGTCGCGATCGGCAGGTCGATGCCATAGGCCTGGGCGATGAAGATGGTGGCGAAGGTCGAATACATCATCGACCCGTCCAGGTTGAAGCTGTAGCCCAGCGGCAGCACGAAGCTGTAGATGCGGCGGGGGACGCCGAAGCGGTCGAGCTGCTCCAGCATCTTGGGGTAAGCCGCTTCCGACGAGGCGGTGGAGAAGGCGATCAGCAGCGGTTCGCGCACATATTTGAGCAGCTTGCCCATGCGCCGCCCCAGGAACAGCGCGCCCGCGCAGCACAGGATTATCCAGAGCGCGAACAGCGACAGGTAGAATTCGCCGACAAGCTCGCCGAAGGTCTTGAGCACGCCCAGCCCTTCGGTCGTGATCGCCGACGCCAGCGCGCCGAACACGGCGAAGGGGGCCATGCGCATGACATAGCCGGTCACTTGCAGCATCAGTTCGACCATCGCTTCGATGACGGTGATGATCGGCTTGCCCCTGTCGCCGATGGCGGTCAGCGCCACGCCCACGAACAGGGAGAAGACGACGATCTGCAAGATGGAGTTTTCCGCCATCGCCCCCACCATGGAGGTGGGGAAGACGTGCAGGACGAAATCCTTGAAGTTGAGCGCTTCGGTGTTCACGCCCGATTCCGCGCCCGACCGGACGAGGTTCAGCCCTTCGCCCGGCGCGAAGAAATTGACGAAGATGAGGCCCAGCGTCAGCGAGATCAGGCTGGCGATGATGAACCAGGCGAGCGCCCGCCCGCCGATCCGCCCCAGCGCGGCGCTGTCCCCCATATGGGCGATGCCAGCAACCAGCGTGGAAAAAACCAGCGGCGCGATGATCATCTTGATCAGGTGAAGGAAGATGTCGGCCAGAAGGTGAAAATATCCCGCCACATCCTTCGCCAGCGTCTTGTCGCCGCCAACCCACAAATTGGCCAGGAAACC
>NZ_ATHO01000155.1 GCF_000445065.1 Sphingobium quisquiliarum P25
CTCGCCACTGCCACGCAGGGCGATGATGGCGGCGCTGCGGCTGATGCCCCGGCTGGGGACGCGCGCGGCCAGACTCACCCGGATCGTCAGGGATTGAGCGGCATTTCCCGCACCCGCTCGACGCACAGGCGGAAGGCGAAGCGGCGGACGATCCTGACCTGATCGGGCGCGATGCCCGCCTGCTGCACCAGATCACGCCATTCCTGCGGGCGGAAGGAGCGCGCGATGGATAGCTGGCCATCTTCCCGCACGATCCTGTGCACGCGCAGCAGCCGCGCCAATAGCGGATAGCCCCAATGCGCGAAGCCATGCCGGTGAAGGTCGCATATGAACCAGCCGCGCCTTGCGTTGCTTTCCATATGGCGCAGGAACATCATCAACTGCGCATCGGTCATATGGTGGGTGACCTGGCTGGAAATGATGAAATCGAACCGCTCCGGTTGATCGAGATAATCGCCGATGCGGTAATCGATGGACAGTTCAGGGGGCGTGGCGTTGCGTGCAGCGTTCAGGCTTTTCGGATTCAGATCGACACCAACCAGTTGCGCCTCGATCCCGCGCCGCTGCGCCCAGCCCGCGATGGCGCGCAATATGTCGCCATCGCCAAAGCCCACATCCAGCAGACTGAACCGCTTGGCAGAGCCGATGACCCGGCCGAGAAAGGCCTTTGCGGGCCAGGCGGTAAAGGTCCAGCGGTTGACCCGCGCCAGATCGTGAAGCACCCGTTCGTAGATGGCGGGGTCGAGGTCCGGCGCATCCATCTGCTCCTCTTGCCGCGATCTGGCGGCCAGCTTCGCCATGAGCCTCACCCTCCTCATGAACCTGTCAGGTTCATTCAGCGCGCTTCCCATTGGAACACGCCGTAGCGCATCGCTCCGGTGCGCGAGGCGATGAGGAGGCGTGGCAGGCTGAACATGAAATCGCGGCTTCGCGTGGCACGGCTGAGCGCCAGGCGGCGGATGTCACGGTCGATCGCGAGTCCCTTCATCAAGCGCATAAGGCAGAGCAGCCAGGTGCGGCGGACTTGCCTGCTGATATCCTGATAGCCTGTCAGCACGAACCCCGCGCGCGCGGCGAGATCGACATAATCCTCCCTGCTGCCCATGCTGGGCAGACGCCCTTCCCGGCAGATGGGCAGCAACAGGTGCCGCACCTGCCACGGGGTCACGTGCGGCCCCTCCAGCCAGGCGCATACCACCAGTCTGCCGCCCGGCCGCAATATCCGCCGCGCCTCCGTGAAGAAGCGGCCTTTGTCGGTCATATGCTCCGAACTTTCGATGGCATAGGCCCGGTCGAAGGAGGCGCGTTCCAGACCATTGCCCAGCCAGTCCCGCAACAGCCAGGCAAAGCCCGGAGCGCGGCCATCGGCGATCCGCTGCTGCGCTGCCGACAGGGTGAGGCCGACGATCGTCACGTCATGGCGGCCAAGGATCGCCGCCGCCGTCGCGCCATAGCCGCAACCGATATCGCAGACCCTGTGCCCCGGCCGCAACGCCAGATGCTCCTCCACCAGCACGGCGAGCGCGGCGGCGGCCTCCTGCGGCGTTTCCTTGCCGGAGCGCCAATAGCCATGATGCACATGATCGCCCCACATCCGGCGGTAGGCCAGATCAAGCTCGTCATAATGAACCGCGACATGCGCCGCGGTCGCTGGTCGATCCGGCACAATCATGCGGGCGAGTATTAGAGAGTGAAGTATAATCCACAAGCGCGGATTTCAGGCCGTGGAAATGCCACCATAAAATTAAAGGACAGTGGCGTTTTATTTAGAATAGTGCTGTTTATGTTACGCATTTGAAGAAAATGCCGGTGCACCTAACCCTACTATACGTAGTCAAATGAAGCTGCTATAAAGGCTTTGGGTGTGCGTCGTGCCTTTGTGGCCTGAATGACCATTTTGGTACGCCGCCATCACAAAAAGAATAGCTAGGGAGAGGATGATGACGAGTGTTGCTCGTTCAGCGCTGATGGGGGGCGTAGCCTTCACGGCGGTCTTAGTTGCAAGTCCGGCAGCCATTGCCCAGGATGTTCCAGGCGGAACTGCCGGGGGCCAGCAATCCGCAGATGCCGCATCGGCCAGAACCATTTCCGGCGCGGACATCATCGTCACCGCGCAGCGCCGCGAGGAGCGGGCGCAGGACGTGCCGGTCGTCGTCACGGCCTTTTCGCCGGAACGGCTGGAAAGGCTGGACGTCAATGAGCCGCAGGACCTTTATGGCAGCGTTCCATCGCTGACGGCGGGCAACCAGGGGCAGGCGAGCCGCGACGTTCAGGCCTACGCCATCCGTGGGCAGTCGACCGGCTTCCTCGCCTCGCCAGGCGTTCAGAGCTACCTTGGCGAAGTGCCGCTGCCGGCGACAGTTTCGCTCAGCCTGCAAGGCGGTCCGGGCCTGTTCGTCGATATGGAGAGCGTCCAGGTCCTTTCCGGGCCGCAGGGCACCCTGTTCGGCCGCAATACGACCGGCGGCGCAGTTCTCTTTCAGCCGCGCAAGCCGACCGATCGCTTCGAAGGATATATTGAAGGCGGCATCGGCAATTACGACCTGCGCAGTATCGAAGGCGCCATCAACGTACCACTGGTCGAAGACAAGTTGATGGTTCGTGTCGTGGGCGCTTACCAGGACCGGCGCGGTTACACCAAGGACCTCGTGTGGGACAAGTGGCGCGACGATACGCACTGGTATTCAGGCCGCATCGGCATCACCTTCAAGCCTACAGAGCGGATCGACAACTATCTTCTGATATATGGAACCAAGTCGTCGAACAACGGCGCGGGATACATTCATAACTATTTCAACATCCCCGGCCTGATAGGTCAGGGCTTCTGCACGGAAGGCCCGCCCAGCCCCGGCGTGCTGTCGTGCGATGTCTACCGCAGGCAGACGGAGATCGCGAAGGAAATCGGCCCGCGCCGCAACCGCCAGGATGTCGACGGATTCAGCAAGATCGACAATTGGGGCATCATCAACAACACTGGCATTGAACTGAACGATGAACTGACGCTGCGCAACATCATCAGCTTCCAAAAGATCAAGACCAATTACGCAGGCGACAGCGACGCGACGCCGCTACAGCAGTATCAGCTCACGCAGAATGCCGATTTACCGGACTTCCCGATCGAAGGTCTGGCGGAATTCGGTATCCCGAACACGCCGGGCAACGTTTATCTGAACGGCAAGCCGAATTTCAATCTGCCGCGCGACGATGTGAAGCAATTCACTGAGGAATTGCAGCTTCAAGGCACGATGCTGGACGACCATCTGACTTTCGCGGTTGGCGCCTTCTATTTCAACGCGACGCCCGCTGGCCCCTGGGGTTCCAGGGCCGCGCAGTTCTGCCCGGCGGCACTGACCGGCAATCCCACGGTGAACCCCCTCAATGGTGCGCTGACCTGCGAGCCGTCCGACGGACGCTCCGGGGTGAGCAATCAGTCCAAGGCGCTCTTTGCCCAAGCCACGCTGGACCTCGGCACGCTGTCTCCCTCGCTCGAAGATCTGCGCGTCACGGGCGGCTATCGCTATACCTGGGACAGGATCAGGGGTTTCAGTTCCTCCTGGGCGGCGAATGCCGATGGCGGGGCCACCTGCTCATTCGGGACGACCGCGGGAACGGTCGTACCGCCAGGGAGCGATCCGGCGGTCGTCTGCAACTTCGGCGCTACGCTCAAGAGCAAAGCGCCGACCTGGACGATCGGAGTGGATTACAAGCCGATGCGCGACGTGCTGGTCTATGCAAAGGTCAGCCGCGGTTACAAGTCTGGCGGCTTCAACACCTTCGCCGTCCGCGCGGAAACGACCACGTTCGCGCCGGAAAAGCTGACAACCTATGAAGCCGGGTTCAAGTCCGACTGGCGGATCGGCGCCGTGCCGTTCCGCTTCAACGCGACCTATTATTATTCGAAGTACAATAATATCCAGCGTCCCGGAGCCGATGGCAATCTCCGTCCTGGCCTGCCCCCGGCATTCGGGGCAGCGATCTTTGCCGCGGAAGCCACCATTCAGGGTCTGGAGATCGAAGCGTCCATCCGCCCAACGGAAGCGATCGAGATCGGCGGCACGCTGAGCCATGCAGACGGCGATTACAAGAAATTCCAGGTTCGCGCGATCGGGGTCAGCACCTGCCCGAATGGAGACTTTGCGTTCAATCCGGCTGTATTCGTCGACGTCAGCTGCGCTCCGTTCCAGTTCCTGACGCCCTGGATCTACAATATCTATGGATCGATCAATCTGCCGGTGCCGGAAAGCATGGGCAAGCTATCGCTGTTCGCCAGCTATTCGTCCGTCAGCGACCAGTATACCGCGCCTTTCGCTTTCGAACCGGAGGCCACCGTCAAGGGATATGGCCTGCTGAACGCGTCGCTCAACTGGAATGGCGTAGCAGGGAGCAACTTCGATCTGACTCTGTTCGCCAATAACCTTACGAACAAGCTTTATCGCGTAGGCAATACCAACTCCTTCAGCAACAATGTCGTGTCCTCCCTCTATGGAGAACCGCGCATGTATGGGCTGAAGCTGAAATACCGTTTCGGCGGCTGACGAAACAGGAGCCGGATATTGGGGGCTTGCTTGAGAGGGCGAGCCCCTTCCTTATGCCTGAAGTGTGATCATCTTGCGCGGATTACGCATTGAGGCTTCTTTCCGTCACCCGGAATCCCGCTGCCTCGGCAGCGTCAGAGAAGAAGCGGGACCCCGGATCAGGTCCGAGGTGACGATGACGCAAACATGCTCCGGACCGGGAGCATTCCGCAGAAAAGCAGAGGCGCTTCCCTGCACTACGCTCCGGCCGCAGCGACCTCGTGGCTGCCGCTCCACATGCCCGCGACCGCTTCCAGCAGTTGCTGCGCGTCGAAGGGCTTGCCCACCACCGGCACATGATCGAAGCTCGACGGCAGATGTTCGCTGCCATAGCCGCTGACGAAGACGAAGGGGATCGTCCGGTCGGACAGGGCCTGCGCCACCCTGTCGGCGGGTTCGCCCTGCAAATTGCCGTCCACCAGCGCGCCGTCAAATTCCTTGCGCCCGATCATCGTGACGGCGTCATCCACGGACGCGACCGGCCCGACCAGCATCACGCCCGCATCCTCCAATATGGCGGCGAGTTCGAACGCGATCAGCGCCTCATCCTCGACCAGCAGCAAGCGCTTGCCCCGCAATTCAGCCAATGATGGCGCGGCCGCACGCCCGCCACGTTGCGCCCTGCGGGGCAGCAGGCGGGGTCCGCGATGCCGCGCGCCCGACATATAGGGGAGCGTCAGCGTCCACCCGATCCCGTCCGCTTCATAATGCGGCTCCGCGCTCCCGCCATCCGCGCGCAGGCTGCGTTCGATCAGGGCCGTGCCGAAGCCGCGGCGGGCAGGCGCGCTCACCGCCGGACCGCCCCGCTCCCGCCAGTTCAGCACCAGACGGTCCTCGGCGATTTCCCATGTCAGATGCACGCGCCCTTCGGGCACCGACAGCGCGCCATATTTATGCGCATTCGTCACCAGTTCATGCAGGACGAGCGCCAGATGCAGCGCCGGTTCGGGGGGCAGGTCCACCGACGGACCATCCGCTTCGAACCGGTCCGCCTCAATCGCGCCGATCGACAATTGACCTTCTATCAGCTCCCGCAGGCTCGCCACCTGCCAGGTCGCGCCGCTCAGCAGCGAATGCGCGCTCGCCAGCGCATGAATGCGGCCCATGAAGGTCGGCGCGAAATCCGAAGGGCCAGCCGAATGGCGCAGCGTCTGCGTCGCGATCGCCTGAACCGACGCGAGCGTGTTCTTGACCCGGTGGTTAAGCTCGCCGACCAGCAGCTTCTGCGTTTCCTCGGCGCGCTTGCGGTCGGTGACGTCCAATATCTGGAGGTTGATCGAAAACAGCCGCCCCGCCGCGTCCCGCAACGCCGAACAATAGCATTCGCAATCGAGCGGCAATCCTTCCGCCGAATGGAAACGCAGCGTCCGCGTCGCGCGGGGCAGCGCGCCGCCGATCATCTCGTCCAGCAAGGTGGTGAAGCCGCCCGCCTGTTCGGCATCCAGCCACTTGACCTCGACCGCGTTGAACCCGGCCACTTCGGCCGCGCGCCAGCCGAACAGCCGCTCCGCCCCCTTGGACCAGGACATGATCCGCTGGCCGGCGTCCAGTTCCACCAGGGCCAGCGGCGAATTGTCCCCATGGGCGGTCAGGCGCGCGAGCACGGCGGCATGTTCGTCCCGCTGCCGCGCCAGTTCCTGCCGCTGGCGGAACAGTTCGACGAAGATGTCGACCTTGCTGCGCACGATCTGCGCATCGACAGGCTTGAGCAGATAGTCGACCGCCCCCGCCTCATAGCCGCGGAAACGGCGGCGTTCGTCGGTGGCGACGGCGGTCAGGAAGATGATCGGCACGCGGCGCGTCCGTTCCGTCCCGCGCATCAGTTCGGCCAGTTCAAAACCGTCCATGCCGGGCATCTGCACGTCCAGCAGCGCCAGCGCGACATCCTGTTTCAGCAGCAGTTCCAGCGCCTCGACACCTGAGCGCGCCTGCAACAGCTCCAGCCCCTCCCGGCTGAGCAAGGCGTCGAGCGCCGCCAGATTTTCCGGCACGTCATCGACCGCCAGTATCTTGACCGATTCGCTAGCCATGGCCTGCCCCCGTCAGAGCCTGACCATTGCGGCGGAAGATCTTCTCCGCCTCGTCAAAGTCGGCAAAGGCGCCCGAATGGCGGGAAAAGCGCAGCGTTTCCTTCGACCCCAGGCCCAGGAAACCGCCGCGCACGAGCGAGCCGCCGAACAGCCCCAGCGCACGGTCCTGAAGGTCGCGGTCGAAATAGATCAGCACGTTGCGGCTCGACACCAGTTGGACTTCGGAAAAGACTTCATCGCTTGCCAGATTATGTTCAGCAAAAACGGCGCGGCGGCGCAATGATTTGTCGAACACGGCCGCCCCGTAAGCGGCGGTATAATAGTCCGACAGCGACGTCCTGCCGCCCGAACGGCGATGGTTTTCAGTGAAATGGGCGATCTGGTCCCGGCTGTAGATGCCCGCTTCCGCCCGTTCCAGCGCGGCGGGGCTGATGTCGGTGCAATAGAAGATGGTGCGGTCCTCCAGCCCCTCTTCCCGGAACAGGATGGCGAGGGAATAGAATTCCTCCCCATTGGCGCACCCGGCGATCCACACCTTGAGCGAGGGATAGGTGCGCAGGTGCGGGATCACCTTTTCCCGCAGCGCGCGGAAATAGGCGGGGTCGCGGAACATCTCGCTGACCTGGATGGTCAGGAAGCCCATCAGGTCGGCGAAGGCCGCCGGTTGCCGCAGGACACGATGCTGCAAATGGGACAGGCTTTCGCAGCCGAAATGCTGCTGCGCCCTGGCCATGCGGCGGTGGAGCGACCCGCGCGAATAGCCGCGAAAGTCGTAGTGATAATGCCGCCAGATCGCCTCCAGCAGCAGATCCAGCTCCACCTCCTCATGGGGCAGGAAGGCCGGGTTCTCGATCAACGCGGCATCCATACCCTGACCAGGCTGAGCAGCTTGTCGACGTCGAGCGGCTTGGCAAGATAGTCGTTCGCGCCCGCGTTCAGGCATTCCTGCTGGTCGCGCGCCATCGCCTTGGCGGTCAGGGTGATGATGGGCATGGACTTGCCCCAGGGCTGCTTGCGAATCTCGCGGGTGCAGGTGAGGCCGTCCATTTCCGGCATCATCACGTCCATCAGCACCAGATCGACCGGCGCGGCGGACCCGCGCGCGCTCTCATCAAGCGCGGCAAGAGCCTCGCGGCCGTTGCGAGCGATACGGACATGCACCCCATGAGGCTCGAATACGCTCGTAAGGGCATAAACGTTCCGTATGTCGTCCTCGACCACCAATATATTCCGCCCTTCCAGCCCTTCGTCCCGGTTCAGCGACTTGGCGATGAGCTGTTGTTGCGGTTCGGGCAGTTCGGACACGACCTGGTGCAGGAACAGCGTCACCTCGTCCAGCAGCCGCTCGGGGGACTTGGCTCCCTTGACGATGATGGACTTGGAATATTTGCGCAGGCGCAATTCCTCGTCCTCGCCCAGATCCCGGCCGGTATAGACGATGACCGGCGGGAAGCCGACGCTCTCGTCCGCGCTCAGCCGCTCCAGCAGGTCCAGCCCCGACGCATCGGGCAGGTTGAGGTCCAGCACCATGCAGTCGAAGGTTTCGCGGCCCAGCATGTCGAAACATTGGGCGGCCGAATGCGCCTCCAGCGTTTCGACGTCGCGCGACGCCAGCAGCAGCTTGATGCTTTCGGCCTGCTGGGCGTCATCCTCCACCACCAGCACGCGGCGCATCCGCTGTTCCATGCGCGCTTCCAGCCCTTCGAGCATGTCGATCAGCTGCTCGCGCTTCACCGGCTTGAACAGATAGCCGATCGCGCCGCTGGACAGGGCGGCCTGGCTGTCGTCGTCCACCGACACGACATGCACCGGAATGTGCCGGGTGCGCACATCGCGCTTGATCCGGTCGAGCACCGACAGGCCGGTATGGTCGGGCAGGTTCATGTCCAGGATGACGGCGTGGGGCACATATTGCCGCGCCATCAGCGTGCCTTCGTCCGCCGTGCCCGCGATCAGGCACTGGAAGCCCTGTTCATGCGCGATGTCGCACAGGATGCGGGCGAAGACCGGGTCATCCTCCACGATCAGGATGACGCGCGAATCCCCGGCCAGCTTCTCACGGTCATCCTCCGCCACCACCGCCGCTGGCCGCAGCCGGGGGGGCGTGGGATTGGACGGGCGCGGCCGCACCGGATCGGACGTGGCAAGCGCGGGGACATGGCTGAGCGCCGGATCGAACTGTTCGGGCAGCAGCAGGGTAAAGGCGCTCCCCTGCCCCGCCGCGCTTTCCACCCGCAACTCGCCGCCCAGCAGCCGCGCCAGCTCACGCGAGATGGACAGGCCAAGGCCGGTGCCGCCATATTTGCGGCTGACCGTCCCGTCAGCCTGACGGAAGGCCTCGAATATCACCTGCTGCTGTTCGGCGGGGATGCCGACGCCGGTGTCGCGCACGGTAAAGGCGATGCGGCGGTCGGCCTCCCGCCCGGCGCTCAGCGTCACTTCGCCCTTTTCAGTGAACTTGATGGCGTTGGACAGGAAGTTCTTCAGCACCTGTTCCACGCGCTGCTGGTCGGTTTCGATCTCCGCCGCGTCGGGCGCGGTTTCGATGCGGAAGGCCAGCCCCTTCGCCTGCGCGGACGGAGCGAAGATCGCCTGCAACTTTTCGATGACGGGGACGACGCGGACGCGGCGCGGCTGCAATTCCAGCTTGCCCGCCTCGATCTTCGAAATGTCCAGAATGTCATTGATCAGCGTCAGCAGGTCATTGCCCGACGTTTCGATGGTTTCGGCATGGCGCACCTGATCCGCAGTCAGATTGCCCGCGCGATTTTCCGTCAGCAGCCGCGCCATGATCAGCAGGGAATTGAGCGGCGTGCGCAGCTCATGGCTCATATTGGCGAGGAATTCGGACTTGTAGCGGCTCGCCTG
>NZ_ATHO01000156.1 GCF_000445065.1 Sphingobium quisquiliarum P25
GTTCGCCCGCCTGGTTCTGGAGCGAGGCCTGCGCGCGCGTCAGGTCGTCGCGCTGGATTTCCAGCTGGCGCGCCTGTTCTTCCAGCCGGGCGTTGCTTTCCTCCAGCTCCGTCTGCTGCGCCTCCAGCCGGGTCGCGGCCTCCTGCAACTGGCGGCTCTGCGTTTCCAGCTCGTCATTATTGGCGCGCAGTTCCTCGCTCTGCGTCTGCAATTCCTCGGCCTGCTGCTGCGTTTCCTCCAGCAATTCCCGCAACCGCGCGCGATATTTGCCCGACCGGATCGCCACGCCCAGCTGATGGCCGATGCGCTCCATGAAATCCTGCGCCAGCGCCGCGCGCGCCTTTGGCATGCCAAGCTCGATCACCGCATTGACCTGCCCGTCCGCCTTGGCCGCGGCGATCAGCAGCGTGGCGGGCTTGCTCTGCCCCAGCCCCGATCCGTAATAAAGATAGCCGTCCGGCACCGCGTCCAGCAGGACGGGCCGCCCGTCGCGCGCCACTTCGGACAGCAGGCCATCGGATTGCCCGAACCGCACCGGCAACTGCGCCTCGGCCGGGACGCCGTAGGTCGCGTGGCGGCGGAAGCCGTCGCCATTGCGAATGAAGATCGCGCCCGCCCGCGCGCCCAGATGATCCGCCAGGAACAGCAGCGCGCTGCGCGCCAGTTCATCCAGCGGCTGCTCCCCGCCGACCGCATCAGCCAGTCCCACCTGCCCCGTCTGCACCCATTCTTCCCGCTGGATCGCATTGCGGTTGCGGATGAACAGGAAGCCGACAAAGGCCAATATCCATGTCACCGCGCAACCCAGCGTACGGTTCAGCGCAGCGATGGAAGGGTCAATGCCCAGCGGCGCAAGGGTGAAGCCGACGATGGTCAGCAAGGTCGCCAGCGCGGCCACGACCAGCGGCGCCTGCGGCCGGGGCGCGAGATAGGCGATCACCGCAGGCAGCAGATAGGCCACCCACACCGCCGTCCCCAGCGGAAAGACCAGGTCCGCCACGAACGGCAGGACCAGCAGCACGGCCAGCATCGTGTATATGAGGGAAGAACGGGCGCGATCGGTCATGGACAGCATGGCGGTACTCAAATGGGATAGCCGCCTCCTTTAGAGCGGCTGATCCCCAAGGTGCAAATCCTGCGTGGAAAATTTGCGGCCAGCCGGCTCGTGGCATGAGATCCATGCGCTCCCACGAAGGCGACCGATGGAGACGAGCGGACGCCCGGAGCCCGGTGCGGACGGCGGGCTGAACGTCGCAGCCATAACGCACGCCACCTCCGGCGCGATCATCGCCGCGCCGGAGGTGGCGTGATGGTTCGTGCGCGTCAGGCTTTCAGATGCTTGGCCAGATGCTTGTTCATTTCGAACATGCTCGCCTTCTTGCCGCCGAATATCTTCTCCAGCTTGCTGTCGGCCAGGATTTCGCGCTTGTCCTTGGGGTTTTGCAGGTCATTGGCCTTGATATAGTCCCAGACCTTCTTGACCACTTCACTGCGCGGAATCTTCTTGTCGCCGACGATCTCGGCCAGTTCGGGCGAGGGCGTGACGGGCGCCGTGATCCCGCCCCGCGCGCCGCCTGCGGGCTTGCCGGTCTTCTTCACCTTGGAAACGGCTGCCTTCGTCTCCTGCTCGCCACGCTGCTCCCGGGTACGCGCCATCGATCATTCCTCTTTCAGGCGAGACGAGGCCAAGGACCCGGCTCTCGCGAGTTGATGATCAGCCTAAGTCCCGACCGGCCAAAAAGTTGCCTTGAAAGAGGGCGATTCAATCATTGCTTCGATGATCGCGGCTCTTTTACTAGGGGGCTGCGGCAGAGTGAGCATTTACGGAGAGGGATATGGCGTTGAAAATTATCGTCGCTGGCGGCTTCGGCGTCCTGGGCCGGGCAGTCTGCGCCACACTGGCAGAGGAAGGCCATAGCATGGCCGTCATCGACATGGCCGCCGCACCGGAAGGGTTTGGCGGCATCGCGCTGGAGGGCATCAATCTGGCCGATGAAGCCGCCGTGATCTCCGCTTATGCAACGGCGGCGCAGGCGATGGGCGGCATCGACGCCGTGGTCAATGTGGCGGGCGGCTTCCTGTGGGAAACCGTGGCGGACGGATCGATCGACAACTGGGACAGGATGTACCGGATGAACGTGCGCACGGCGGCCATTTCATCCCGCGCGGCCTTGCAGCATCTTCCTTCCGGCGGCGCGATCGTCAATGTGGGCGCGGCGGCCGCGGCCAATGTGCTGACGGGCATGGCGCCCTATGCCGCGTCGAAAGCCGGGGTGATGGCCCTGACCGAGGGGCTTGCCGACGAATTGCGGCCGCGCGGGATTCGCGTCAATGCGGTCCTCCCCACCATCCTCGACACGCCCGCCAACCGGAAGGACATGCCCGATGCCGATACCGGCAACTGGGTAAGGCCGGAGGCGGCGGCGAAGGTGATCGCCTTCCTGCTCTCGCCGCAAAGCGCCTGCGTCACGGGCGTGGGCGTCAAATTGTCCCTGGCGGGCTGACGGCGCTGATTGGCCCTTCGCCTGTTGCAGAAATGCCGCAGGCGCAGGGCTAATTTTGGGGGCCGCGCCTGCATCGACGTTCGTTGCGGGCGTCTCAAGCGCCTTCTGAAAACCGGGCGGCAAACTCAGCAAAAAACGCACGAAAACGTGTTTTTCCGCTGGTCCTTTCCTGCCTGCGGTATCGACGTCCGGCGATCAGAAGTTTGCCCAATGCGTTAGTGTGCACTTACTTTTTGCCTTCATGCGCCCGTCCTCGCCTTGACAAAGTAAACCGCCAAGTGCAGTTCCCCGCCCAACATTCTGGGGAGGTTGCCGTGAATCGGAACTTTATTTCTTTGCTTTCCAGCGGTGTAGCCATCACCGCGCTGATGTCCTTCGCTCCCGCCCATGCGCAGGACGTTGCGGCGGATGCATCCGCCCAGGCCCCTGCGGCCGCAGCGGCGGAACCCGTCTTTGACGAGATCGTCGTCACCGCGACGCGTGACACGCGCAGCCTTCAGGACGTGCCGATGTCGGTCAATGCAGTGACCGGCGAGCAGATTCAGAAGCTCAACATCCTCGACACCAAGGATATCTCGCGCCTGGCGCCCGGTCTTGAGCTGACCAACACCACCGGCCGCAACAACACGACCACGCTGCGCGGTATCGGCTTCGACCCCGATCAGGGCACCGATCCGACGGTCCAGATCTACCTCAACGAAGCGCCCGCGAACGCGCAGACCGTCTTCACGGCGATGTACGACATCGGCCAGATCGAAGTGCTGCGCGGTCCGCAGGGCCTCCTGCGCGGCCTGTCCTCGCCGGGCGGTTCGATCACCGTCACGACCCGCCGCCCGAAGTTCGACGAGGTGGAAGGCTTCGTCCAGGGCACCATTTCCGACCGCCACGCCTATAACGTCCAGGGCGGCGTCACCCTGCCCTTCAACGACAAGGTTTCGCTGCGCGTCGCGGCGCTGGTCGACGGCAATCGCGGCAATCAGGTGCGCAACATCACCAACGGCGATTTCTCGCGCGGCAACACACAGAGCGGTCGCATCACCCTGGGCCTGCGTCCGACGGAAGATTTTACCGCCTACCTCACCTATCAATATCTGCAATCGGACGTGCGCCAGTACGGTCAGGTCTTCGGCCCGGCCAGCAGCTTCGGCGGCGTGCCGTCGGGTCCGGGCGATATCGGCGTCAGGGATCGCGTCGCGGTCGCGGACGGGCTGAACCGGTTCAAGAACGTCTCGCACATCGTCAACCTCAATTTCGACTGGGATCTGGGCTGGGCCAATCTGACGGGCGTCGCCGCCTATCAGGCGTCCGACCTCGACCAGGTTCGCGACAGCGATCCGGGCAACGGCATTCCGGGCCTCGCGGTCGTTCAGACCACCCAGTCGCCTTTCCGTGTCCCCACCTTCGAACTGCGCCTGTCCTCCAATAATGACGGCATGTTCGGTTGGGGCCTGGGCGCCTTCTACCAGAAGACGACCGGCACCACCATTTCAACCCAGGACGCCCCGCAATTCTTCGCGCCCGCGCCGGCGGTTACCGGCGCCTACCTGCCGATCAATTCGGTCGCGACGATCCCCATCTATCAGGAAGTCATCTCCTTTAACGCGAATGGCCGCGTCCGTTCCGGCGGCTTCACGCTGGAAGGTGGCCTGCGCTACACGATGATCAAGAGCAAGCGGGTTGCGGACATCGTCACGACCTCGCCCGGCCTGCCGGGTATCCCGGCGGGTCTGCCGGGCGGCCCCTTCACGATTTCCCAGAACGGCATCCCTGCCGGGCTGGACGAACAGAAGAACAAGCCGCTGACGGGCGGCGCGACGCTGACCTATGAATTCAGCCCCGCGCTCACCGGCTACGTCGCCTACGGCCATTCCTTCCGTGCGGGCAGCGTCGGCGTTGCGGTTCCGGTCGGCATATCGTCGGACCTGATCGCGACCCGCAATGAAAAGACCGACAATTTCGAGGTCGGGTTGAAGGGCTCTGCCTTCAACCGCCGCCTGAACTTCGCCGTGGCCGGATTCTACCAGACGTTCGACGGCTTCTTGGGACGCTTCCCAGGCGTCTTCTATAACTGCGCCAACGTCTCGCCCGGCGTCTGCGGCGTCGTCGGTGGCAACCCCCCGGCCACGCCCATCAACAATGGCACGGACACTCCGGCCGTCGATAGCGGTTTCGACTTCAACTATAATGGCGACGCCACCGTGAAGGGCATCGAAGCCACGATCGACGCCCGCCCGACGGACTTCTGGGACCTGTCGGTCAACATGGCCTATGTGAAGGCCCGTTATAAGAATGGCGAACGCCTGCCTTGCAACGACTTCAACGGCGACGGCCGCCCGGACACCACGGGCAACGCGGCCATCACCGGCAGCGGCAATGTCAGCTTCTGCGAACTGTCGCGGCTCAGCGACACGCCGAACTTCAGCCTGTCGGCCACGACGGAACTGCGCATCCCGGTCGAAGGCGCTGTCGAGCCCTTCGTTCGCGGCCTGATCAGCTACCGTCCGGGCGTCTATTCCGAACGCCGCGACTTCGACTATCCCAGCCGCACCCTCATCGACCTGTTCGCGGGCGTGCGCGGCAATGACGGACAGTGGGAACTGACCGGCTTCGTCAAGAATGTGCTGAACCAGCAGCGGATCACCGACTTCCTGCCCGCGCCGCAGATTTCGACGCAGCTCGCCGGTACGGTCCAGTCGGGTTACGCGACGATCAACACCACCTTGCCGCGCGAATTCGGCCTGATCGCCAGCTTCCGCTGGTAACAGGCAGCGGGGCGGAGCGATCGCCCCCTTCGCGTCACGATCAGGAGCTTGCCGCAGCGCGGCAGGCTCCTTTTTTGTTGATGTCCGGTTCTTGAGGGGCCGCCATCCCCTTCGGCTGGCTCAACAAGCGATCATTTCAGAACAGCATCAGCCCCCGGTAAAGCCACCAGGGGTCATACGCCTGCGCGGACTGTTGCTATTCTGTAACGGACGCCGCTCTGTTCATGGACCAGACGGTTCTTCGGGGAAGAATCCTGCGCGGCGCATCCTCTATTCTACGCCACCTTGCGTGATTCCCCATATTTTGAGGCTATTAAGACTGTTTTGACCAATGATCGCATAGAGGGGCGTCGCACAATATTTGCGTAGGAGAAGAAGGTGGGGCGGCCCTACGATCAGGACGAATGGCTTGAGGGCGAGCAGATCAGCCCGCTCGCCTTCGCGGGCGAGCGTAACGCCATCGTCCTGACGGACAGGTTTTCCTCCGGCACCATCCAGCAAGCTCTCCAGATCAGCGAGGAACGATATCGCTACACCGTCGCGCTGAGCCCGCTCATCCCCTGGATCGCCGATGCGGGGGGCGGCGTGATGGACATAGACGTGCGCGGCCTGGAAAGGACGGGCCTGTCCTACGAACAATGCATGGGGTGGAATTTCCTGTCGGCGATCCACGCCTCCGACCGCCCCCTTGTAAAGGCCGCGTGGGAAGAAGCCCGCCTGACGGGGCAGCCGCTCGATTATGAAATGCGGCTGCGTCAGCATGACGGCAGCTTCCGCTGGCAGCGCTGCCGCGCGGCGCCTCGCCGCCGGGCTGACGGCGGGATACTGTGCTGGTACGGCACGATCGAGGATATAGACGACCGGAAAATGGCGGATGAAGCCGTCCGCTGGTCAGCCGATCATGACGATCTCACCGGCCTTTGGAACAGGCGCGCGTTCATGGACGGGCTCCGCAAGGCGCTTGCGGGCGCGGAAGGCAGCGACGTCGAAATCGCCCTGCTGCTCATCGACCTTGACGGCTTCAAATCCCTTAACGACCGCCACGGCCATGATGCAGGGGACGGTCTGCTGAAGGCGACGGCGCGGCGATTGGAGAAGTTCGGCGCTGGCGACGCCCTGGCAGGACGGCTGGGTGGCGACGAATTCGCGCTGTTCATATATACGGCCGACCGGCAACAGCTTGAGGCGACGGTCGGCGAACTTCGGGAGGTGCTGACCGCGCCCTGCTCCCTCAACGGACAGGCGCATATTTGCCGCGCCAGCATCGGCGTCGCCCTGTATCCGGCGCACGGGAAGGATGCGGACGGCCTGTACAAATGCGCTGATCTGGCGCTGTACGAAGCGAAGGAGGCGGGCGGCGGCGTCCGCTATTTCAAGAGCGAGATGCGCGCCGACCAGCAGGTGCACATGTCGGAACTGTCGATCGCCCGCCATGTTCTGGACCATGACCAGGTCCAGCCCTTCTACCAGCCCAAGGTCGATCTGCGCTCCGGCGCTGTCGTGGGGTTCGAAGCCCTGCTGCGCTGGAACGATCATATCTATGGCGTCCACACGCCAGCCATGATCCCGGCCGCTTTCGAGGATGCGGAACTGGCGATCGCCCTCGACCAGCGCATTTTCGAAAGGGTTGCCGCCGACATCGCCAGCTGGCGCAAGGCGGGCCTGGCGTTTGGCCGGATCGCGATCAACATTGCGGCGGTGCAGTTCGGCCAGCCCGACTTCGCGGACCGCCTTCTGGATCAGGTGGCCTGCGCGGGCATAGAGCCTTCCTCGCTGGAACTGGAAATCACGGAATCAGTGTTTTTCGGACGCGCCGTCCGCAAGATACTGGGCATATTCGAACGCTTGCGCGCGGCGGGCATGACGATCGCGCTCGACGATTTCGGAACCGGCTATGCGTCGTTGATCCATCTCAAGCAATTCCCGATCGACGTGCTCAAGATCGATTGTTCCTTCGTGCGCGCGCTGAAGGACAGCACCAACGCCGCGATCGTGCAGACGGTGACTGACCTGGGGAAACGGCTGGGCATCACCACGGTGGCCGAGGGCGTCGAAACAGAAGCCCAGGCGGCCCAGTTGCGCCGCAAGGGATGCAATCTGGCCCAGGGTTATCTGTTCAGCCCCGCCATATCCGCGGATCAGGTGCCCGCCGTGCTTGCCAAACGGTATCCGGTGTGATCCTTCCAGCACGTTGACACAAATTCGGCAGGGTCAGCCGTCATTCGCCCATCGAGGCCGCCCTGCCTGACAGTTCCGCCAAATCCCGCTAGTTGCGAACACGCAAGGTCAGGAACCATTCGCGCGGACGGCTGAATACGCCGGAATAGATGGCTTCGGCATTGGTATAGCCCGACACGACCACCCTGCGATCGGCAATATTGGTGACGCCCGCCTGCACTTCATATCTTTCATCCGGTGAGCGCCAGGTGGCCGAGGCGTTGAAGTAACTGCCGCCCGGCGTCGCAAGAACCGGCGTGTTCGCTTCATCGTTGAATGTGCGGCTGGCATAGGTCCAGTCCACCCGCGGCGTGAAAGATCCGATGTTCGCGGTTTCGATCGTGTAAGCGGTGCCCGCCTGCGCCTGCCATTTCGGCGTATTGACGAACTTCTCGTCCCCGGAAAGGGGGACGCCGGGCAGAACGGACTGATATTCGGCATCGAGATAGCCCGCGCTGGCATCCAGCGTCCAGTTGCGCGCCGGAGCAAGATTAAGTTCGACCTCCGCACCGCGAATACGGCCATTGCCCCCATTTGCCGTGACGGGCGAAGCTCCATTCTGGAAGGTGAGCTGAATGCCATTATATTCCGTATTGAACAGCGCCAGGTTCAGCCGCACGCGGCGGTCGAACAGTTCGGACTTGAATCCGACTTCGGTCGTATACGCCTTTTCCGGGCCGAATGTCGGTGCGCCCTGCCTGACGGGCAGCCCGGTTACAGGATCGACGATGAAATTGGGCGCGGTCAGCCGCGTCGTCCAGCCGCCCCCCTTATATCCAGTGGCGTGGGAGGCATAGATCATCATGCGCTGGTTGATGTGATATTCAGCGCCCAGACGGTAGGACAGGTTGTTGAATGACAGCCGGTTTTCACCAATGGGATAGAGCAGATAGGGGTCCGCCGGGTCGGGCGACACCAGTGCTGGCGGCAGTTGGAAAAGACGAATGCCGAAGGCGTTTTCGTCCCGCTGCGTACCTGTGAAGCGCTTGCGGTCATGCGTATAGCGAATGCCCAGCGTGATGCCGATCTTATCGGGGACGATTTCGATATTATTGTGCATGAAGGCGGCGTAGGATTTTGTATCCCAGCGATTATCGGGCGAATAGACCTGGATCAACCCTCCGGTAAAGGGAACGCCTTCATCATGGCGTCCCCATTCATGGAAATAATAGCCGCCCAGAACAAACTTCCATCGGTCCTGAAGAACATTGCCGACAAGCTGGACCTCTTCCGACAACTGGTTTTCATTGGTTTCGAAAGTAGGGTTCAGCGCGGAAAAGGGAGCGCCGCCTATATCCACCCCGAATTTGGATTCCAGCCGCCGGTAGGCCGTTATCGATTTCAGCGTCAGGTCCCCCGTCAGGGCATATTCGATCTGGCCGTTGATCCCGTAATTGTCGATCTTGTTGAAATTGGCGCCGCTGGCATAGGAACGGTCCGGGTCGATGCTGCCGTCCCCTTTCCGGACGACGTAGCGTCCATCATAGGGAAGATGCTGTCCGGCCTGGCTTTCCAGTGACGGCTGTGCCCCGGTGGGAGAAGCCGGGTTTCCGCGAGGACCGGCGCAAAGGTCCGCCACGCCCGCAGCCGGAGCACCCGCCATCGCGGCGACTGGCGCGTAGAAGCCGGGATTGCCGGAAATGCACGTGTTATAGAGCGCGACATAGGCATTCTGGTTGACCTGGAGCAAGGAGAAGGGCGTCGCCTGCTCATCGACGTTCAGATAATCGCCAATCAACCGGACGGTCAGGCGGTCGTCAGGCGTGAAAAGCGCCTTTACGCGGAATGCGGTCTGGTTCTGGTTGCCGGAGCGGCCCGGCCGGTCCTTGGCCGTAATGGGAAAGAGCAGCGCCTCATCCGTGTTTGTGTTTTGCGGCCCGCCCGATGCGCCACCCGTCGCGAGCAGCCAGATGGGATTGTTGCCCGTGTCCCCGGCATAGGGAATCCGCTTCTGATAGCCGTCCCGATGCTTGGTCGAAAAGGCGAAGCCAAGGCGGAGCACATCGGGAATGACCGGCGCTTCGAGCGACGCCCGCACGTCGATCCGGTCGAAACGGCCGGTCGTCACCTCGCCCTTATACTTCCACGCATTGCCGGGATCGGCGGTGACGATGTTGAGCGCGCCGCCGATCGTATTGCGTCCGAACAGCGTTCCTTGAGGTCCCTTCAAGACTTCGACCCGTTCAAGATCAAGCAGATCCACATTCGCACCAATGTTGCGGGCGAGATAGACATTGTCGATATAGACGCCAACGCCCGGTTCCAGATTGAAGGCGAAGTCATTCTGGCCGATGCCGCGAATATAAGTGTAGAGAGTCGAACTCGATCCGCCAAAGGCTCCCGAACTTTTCAGCGTTACATTGGGAGCCTGGCCGCTGATGCTGGCGATATCGGAGAGACCCTTGGCCTGGAGCGCATCCCCGGTGACAGCGGAAATCGCTATGGGAACATCCTGCGCGCTTTCGGAACGCCTCTGGGCCGTCACCACGATCTCTTGCAGCCCGCCGCTATCCTGCGCGGCGAAATCCTGGGCATGAACGGGCGCGCCAAGGACGAGCGCCACCGTCAGCGCCGAAGCGCCGTCAAAAAAGCCGATCTTCATTTCAACCTCCCCTAAGGCGGTGCTTATCCCGCCAGATTTATCGAAAATTCAGGTCAAGACATCGAGAAAGCTCTGCCGCGGCATGTTGTCGTGCGAGAAGGTGGCTCGCCCGATCTGACTGGTGTCCCAGGTAAGTTGCGGCGTATCGGGATAATGGACATATCCCCCCGTAAACACTTCATTGCGATTACCGGAAGGATCGAAAAAGTAGATCGTCGCACCCCGCGTCACACCATGACGATTAGGCGATACATCCACCGCGATATTATATTTGCCGATCAGGTCGCCCGCGTGAAACAGGTCGTTCACCGATTCCAGCAGGAATGAAATGTGGTGGAAGCGGTTGCCATCCGGCTGCAAGACGAAAGCGATGTCATGCGGCTTGTTCGATCCGGTGAGGAAGATGGCTATGCGCGTCTCATCCTCATGACTGATCAGTTCCTCGCTGATGCTCATTTCGAAAATGGAAGTGAAGATCTCGCGATTGCGCATGATCTCGGAACTGCCGAGTAGAATATGATCAAGCCGGATCACCCGCATGCCGCGAATATAGCCTTCATCAGGAATGGTCCCAGGATTATGCGTGGGCATGCCATTTCCGATCTGGTCCTTCTGCGCATATATTTGCATCAGATGGCCTGATGGCAGCCGGAACTGAATGCGCCGCCCGCTCCGGGGATAGGTGCCTGCCGGTATATGTTCGACCGTCAGGCCATATTCGGTCAGCGCCTTTTCGAACCGTTCCAGATCAGAGTCCGCATAGGTTTTGAACGCGAAATATTCGATGCCGGGCGTATCGCTCTGCATCAGGACGAGCGAATAGATGTCATGCTCGTCGGACGCCTTGTAATAAAGCTTGTCACGATCGCCCTTGTGCGTTTCGATCAATCCGATGCGTTCACCATAATGGCGGCGCGCTTCGTCCAGGTCGAATACCCGGAGGCAAACCTCCCCGACACGCAATAATCCACGAATTGCCATTCACCCTCTCCCCGGCGTCATAGCGGCGGAGGCATAGGCGGCGATATCCTCGTCCTGCTCCTCGCTCCCGCCCGAAACGCCCAAACCACCCGCTGCCTGGCCATCCAGTTCCAGCGCGACGCCTCCGGGCACCTCCGTCAAGCGCGGCCGCCGCAGCAGCCCTTCCCGCACCGCCCGCGACGATCCTGCAAGCAATATCCCGAACCCGCGCGTGGACATGGAAAAGCTGGCGGCCGTGTATGCCTTGTCGATGGCGAGATCGGCCGAACTCAGGAAAGCGCCCGGCATCCTGATGAACCCGGCCAGGTTACCGCCGCCATCGACAATGGCGATATTGGCCTTCACGCCCAGCACCCCGGCTCTGGCGCATGCCGAAGACAGCATGAGTTCGATCGCCGGAAGGGCCGGCCCCGATATCGTGACGGCGGCGTTCATGCGGGCAGTCCCGGCCAAGAACCGGCGCCCCGGCGAAGCGGCATCGGCACGATCGTCATGTCGCTCAACGGGTAAAGGCGGCAGGACAGCCCGGCGCCCGAACCCTGATCGGCGGCAGTGACCATTGCGCGGGACATGGGACCAGCGGCAAAGCGCCCGGCAAGCACCTTGACGCGGCAGACGCCGCAGCCGCCGCTCCTGCATCCGACCGGCAACAAGGACTGCCCCGACGCGATCATGGCCGCGAGCACATTCTCATCCTCCCGGCAAGTGAAGCCGCCCTTGCGGCCAAGCACTTCAATCCGGCATCCATCGCGCCGTATCTCTTTTACTTCGCCGTACATGGCCTATCCTCTCCCGGCATTTATTCGCCTGACTATCCAATATCATTATTATCAACAAATACTCTTTAAGGTCCTTGCTGATGCCCGAAGCGTATCACTTGCGCTAACCGCCTGTCGCTGCCCGTACATGATTATGGCCGATCAGCCCCCGTTCCTTCGCCATGGTGAGCGCCGTGTCCTCGATCATGTCTTCCTGCCCGCCAATCATGCGCTGCCGGGCCAGTTCAATCAGGATGTCGCGCGCCGGGACGCCATATTTGCGCTGGCAATCCTTCGCCGGGTAAAGAAAGGTCGAATAGACACCGGCATAGCCCAGGGTCAGTGAATCGCGGTCCGCCCTGGGCGGCAGGGGCATCATCGGCAGGACGCGATCCTCGGCGACGTCCATGAGGCGGAAGACATCCACTCCGGTTTCGATACCCATGCGTTCGCAGACGGCCGCGAAAACCTCCAGCGGCGTATTGCCCGCTCCGGCGCCGAAACCTGCCGCCGATCCGTCGATACGATCCGCGCCGGACGCGACGGCCGCCAGGGAATTGGCGATGCCCATTCCCAGATTATGATGCCCGTGGAATCCGATTTCGGTTGCAGGCTGCAAGGCGGCGCGCATGACCGTGATCCGCGCGCTTACCTCATCGGGCAGCATATAACCGGCGCTGTCGGTGCAATAGACCGTCTCTGCGCCATAGCTCTCCATCAGCAGCGCCTGCTCCACCAGGGCGTCGGCCGGGGTCATATGCGCCATCATCAGGAAGCCGACCGTGTCCATGCCCAGCTCGCGCGCCAGGCCGATATGCTGTTCCGACACGTCAGCTTCGGTGCAATGGGTCGCGACATGGACGCATGATGCGCCGCAATCAGCCGCCATGCGCAGTTCGTCCAGCGTCCCGATACCGGGGACATGAAGCACCGAAATCCTCGCCTTCTTCATCCGCGGCGCGACCGCGCGCAGATATTCCTCGTCGCTGTGACGCCCCCGGCCATAGTTTAGCGAAGATCCGCCAAGGCCGTCCCCATGAGTCACCTGGATCAGCGGAACGCCCGCATCGTCCAGGCCGGTGGCAATATCGATCATCTGTTCGATGCTGATCTGGTGCCGCATCGAATGCATGCCGTCGCGCAGGCACATATCATGCAGCTTGACCCTGCGGCCACGGACCTCTTGCTCCTGCGTCATCAGGCGGCCTCCCCCGCGATCAGGGGAGCAAGGACGATTTTCCCGTCCAATATCTCCCGCGCGAACATTTCGGCAGCACGAGCGGCAGCGGCCGTCATGATATCAAGGTTCCCCGCATAGGCGGGCAGGAAGTCGCCCAGCCCTTCCACCTCCAGGAAGATGGAGACCTTTCGCCCATCAAATGCCGGGCCGTTCTTCAGCCGGTATCCCGGCACATATTTCTGCACCTCGGCGATCATGTCATGCACCGAACGGGTGATGGCCGCTTGATCGGGATCGTCCTGCGTTTCGCAATAGATGGTGTCCCGCATCACCAGCGGCGGTTCGGCGGGATTGATGACATTGATCGCCTTGCCGCGCCGGGCGCCGCCGACCTTGGCCACGGCGCCGGAAGTCGTCCGCGTGAATTCGTCGATATTCTTGCGCGTTCCCGGACCGACCGACTTCGAAGCCACCGTCGCGATGATCTCGGCATAATCGACCGGCTGGACGCGGCTGACCGCATGGACCATCGGAATGGTCGCCTGCCCGCCGCAGGTCACCATGTTGACATTCATGACCCGCCGGTCCGCGAGGCTGGCGAGATTGACCGGGGGAACGCAATAGGGACCGATCGCGGCGGGCGTCAGGTCGATCATCAACACACCCAACGCGTTGAGCTTGCGGCTGTTTTCGGCATGCACATAGGCAGACGTGGCTTCGAAGGCGATCTGGACGCCATCCGCCGCCACATATGGCACCAGTCCATCGACGCCCTGATCGGTGGTCTTCAGACCGAGCGCTTTGGCCCTTGCCAGCCCTTCCGATGCCGGGTCGACCCCCACCATCCATATCGGATCGAGCAGTTCGGAACGCAGCAGCTTGTAGAGCAGATCGGTGCCGATATTGCCCGGCCCGATGATCGCGCATTTGATCTTCGTCATTTCATTGGCTCCTCAAGCGCGTCTTCCGCACGCTCGGCAAATGTCACCCCGGCGACCGCATAATTGTCGAGCGGCGTTTCCTGGATCACGATCCTCACCTGTTCAGGTCTCGCGCCGACCGCGCTGATGGCGGCTGCGGTGAGCGCCCGGCAGAGGTCGCGCTTCTGTTCCCTGGTGCGCCCTTCAGCAAGCACCACTGAAATTATCGGCATCCTGTCTTCACCCTGTTATTTCTTTGCCGAAGATCTGGCGCGCGATGATCCACTTCTGGATCTCGTTCGTACCCTCATAGATTTCGGCGATCTTCGCATCGCGGTAGATCTCGCTCACATGCGCATGGCTGCCGTCATTGCCGAGTTCGCGCAGAAAGCCGTAGCCGCCGAAGATCTGCACCGCTTCCCGCGCGAACTCGCCCGCAAGTTCCGTGGCATAATATTTCGCCATGCCCGCTTCGGGCTCCGGGAAAACAGTACCGGCGTCCCTGCGCAATGCCGCTTTCAGATACAGGTTGCGCGCATTTTCGATTGCGGTCGCCCGCTCCGCCATGCGGAATTGCCAGTGCTGAAATTGTCCCAGCTTCTTGCCGAAAGCCCGGCGTGTCGCCAGCCTGTCCACGCAATGGTCGAACAGCGATTGGGCCAGTCCCGTGCCAGCGGCGGCTATGCCGATCCTTCCATATGTCAGTGTCTGGAGCGCGACTCTCAAACCCTTTCCCCGCTCTCCCAGAAGATTGGCGGCAGGAACAAAGACATCGTCAAAATGGATGTCAGCCGTTAGCTGGCCGTTATTGCCGATCTTGCGGTCAGGCCTGCCAACCGTCACGCCCGCACTGGACATATCGATGACCAATTCTGTCATCCCCTGCCCATCCCGGCACAGCAGCACCACGAAGCCAGCGACCGGGGAGTTGGTGATGAAGCGCTTGTGGCCCCTGACGCGGAAGCCGCCATCCACCTCGACCGCTTCCGTCACCATGGAGGACAGGGACAGGTCGGTGGACGCTTCGGGCTCGGTTGTTGCGAAGGAACCGACGATCCTGCCTTCCAGCAACGGCGTCAGATATTGACGGTGAAGATGGTCCGAACCCTGCGCCAATGCCTGACCAGCCAAAATGCAATGCACATCGTAGATGGCGCCGACGGACGCCGAATAATAGGACAGTTCCTCGATCACCGCGGCAGTCGCGGCTGCCGGATGCTCCAGTCCCCGGCCGCCCACACTTGCCGGGAAGGGAATGCGGAACAGTCCTTCGGTGGCCATCGCCTGGAACACATCGTGCGGGAAATGGTCCACGCACTCTTCCGCATCGCCGATCGCGCGGGCACGCGGGGCGACAACCCGCTCGGCAAAGGCCCTGACCTCCGCGCGCACCTCCCGCACATCGGCCGGGCTCATCCAGTCATTATAGAGCCCCGGTTCCTTGCGCGCAGGCCATGACTGGCCGCCCGCCCGCGCGTCCTGTCTGGCCGCATTCCCTTCCATCATCGTTCCATCCTCACGGAAATCCCGCCCATGTCCTGAAAGCGCGCGGCAATGGCATCGCCCTTCGTTACTGGGATCGCCTCGGTCGCGCCGCCGGTCAGGACGATCGACCCCGCTGGCAGCGTGCGTCCCCGCGCATGAAGCCAGGCAACGAGCATCTGTACCGCCCGCGCCGGATGACCCAGCACGGCCCCGGACGACGCCATTGCTGCAACTTCGCCATTTCTCTCCAGCAGGATGCCGATCGTCCGCAGGTCGAGTTCCTGCGGCCTGCGCGGCCTTCCACCCAACAGGAAGCGTGCCGAGGAGCCGTTGTCGGCGATGACGCTGACCAGGTCGAATTTGAACTTTTCAAAACGGCTGTCGATGATCTCCAGCGCGGGCTGCACGAAATCGGTCGCAGCGATGACGTCGCCGATGGAAACCGCCGCGCCCGCCAGTTCGTCCTTCATGACAAAGGCTATTTCCGCCTCCGCGCGCGGATGGATCAGCTTTCCGGTGGGGATGATCCCGCCGTCGGCATCGATCGTGTCCGCCATGAGCAGGCCGAATGACGGTTCGGACACCCCCATCTGGTCCATCTTGGCCTTGGACGTGAGCCCCGCCTTATAGCCCGCGAGAACCCGCCCTTCGGCCTGCCAGCGCGCGAGCAGCGCATCCTGCACGGCATAGCTGTCGGCGACCGTCATGCCGGGATAATCATCGGTCAGCTTCGCGATAGTATGCGGCGCCGCCTGCGCAGCCGCCACGATGCCGGTCAGCTTTTCTATGGCGGCCGCGTCAAGCATGCACCCCTCCGCGCCTGAAGTTGATGCTGCATGACCCCACCCCGCCGATCGTGGCGACGAGCAGGCCGCCGTCGCTTACAGGCAGGAGCGGGCCGAGAGAACCGGACAGGATGACCTCTCCAGCGCGAAAGGGGATGCCAAGCTGCCCCAGCCTGTTGGCAAGCCAGGCGACGGAATTGAGCGGCGATCCCTGCACTGCGGCCCCAACGCCGGATGCGACCGCCTCTCCATCCCTTTCGACCAGCAGCCCTGCCAGCGTCAGATCGACGTCGCGCGGATCCGCCTTGTCCTCTCCCAGCACATAGACGCCGCAGGAGGCATTGTCGGCAACCGTGTCCTCGATCTTGATGTCCCAGCCGCAGATCCGGCTGTCGACGATTTCGAAACAGGTCCGCACATGATCGGTCGCGCGCAGGACGTCCGTGGCGGTAATCCCCGGCCCTTTCAGGTCCCGCTTCAGCACGAATGCGATTTCCGCTTCCGCCCGCGGCTGGATAAGGCTGTCGAGATCGATGGCCGCTCCATCCTCGAAGGCCATGGCGGATGTGAGCTGGCCGAAATCCGGTTCGAACACGCCAATGGCCTCTTGTATGGCCCGCGACGTGACGCCGATCTTCTTGCCGACGATCGCCTCGCCTGCCCGGACGCGCCGCTCCACGAAATGCGCCTGAATATGATAGGCATCGGTGATCGTGATCCCCGCAACCCGATCGCGCAGGTTGGGGACGGTGGTCCGGTTCAGGAAGGCGTCGTATAGTTCGTCGCCATGGCGTTCCACGGCCGCCTGCTCCAGCGTCCGCGTCACAGCTTCACGCAGATGTTGCGAAGTTCGGTATAGAATTCCAGGCTGTGGACGCCGCCTTCCCGGCCAATGCCCGACTGCTTGGTTCCGCCAAAAGGCGTGCGCAGATCGCGCAGGAACCAGCTATTGACCCAGGTGACTCCGGCCTCCACCGCCGCCGCCACGCGATGCGCGCGCGCAAGGTCACGCGTCCAAATCGTGGCGGCAAGGCCGTAGGGCGTGTTGTTGGCCACGGCCACCGCTTCGGCTTCCGTGTCGAACGGGCGTATGTGACAGCAGGGGCCGAAAATCTCTTCGTTCACCACGGGGCTGTCATCGGGAAGGCCGGTCCAGATCGTCGGCTGAACCCATGCTCCCCCGGCCAGTTCGGCGGGCATGCCGGGAATGCCGCCGCCTGTCACGATCGTGGCGCCATCCGCCCGCGCGCGCTCATAATAGGACAGCACCTTGGCCCGGTGCTCATGCGAGATGAGCGGGCCCAGGCTGGTCGCGGCGTCGTCCGGGTGCCCCGGCCGAAGCGCCTCGGCCTTCGCCTTGAGCGCGGCGGCGAAGCGATCGAACAGCGGACGCTCGACCAGCACTTTTTCGGTGCCAAGGCAGACCTGACCGCAGTTCAGGAAAGCGGATCGCATGATGGTGTCCACCGCGCCGTCAAGATCCGCGTCGGCGAAGATGATCGCGCTGTTCTTGCCCCCCAGCTCGAACGAAACGTCCCGCATGCCTTCGGCCGCAGCCTTCATGATGGCCGTGCCCGTACGCGTCTCGCCGGTGAAAGTGATGGCGTCGATGCCGGGATGGCTGGTCAGGAAAGCGCCCGCGGAATCCGGCCCGAAGCCATGGACGACATTATAGACGCCCTTGGGTATGCCCGCTTCCGCCATGACTTCTCCCAGCAGCGTTGCGCTGCCCGGCGTTTCCTCCGACGGCTTGACGACGACGGTGTTGCCGCAGGCAAGCGCTGGCGCCACTTTCCATGTCATCAGCAGCAGCGGCGCATTCCATGGGCAGATGACAGCGATCACGCCCTTGGGCTTGCGGATCGCATAGTTGATGGCACCACCGCCATCGGGCGTTGACGTCTGGAAACTTTCCGCGCCTATATTCCTGACAAGGTCCGCAAAGGCTTTGAAGTTGGCGGCGCCGCGCGGCACGAAAGCATGGGCCATCATGGATCGCGGCTGGCCGGTGTCCGCCATTTCGGCGGCAACGAAATCGTCGAAGCGCCGGGTGATGCCATCGGCAACCGCGCGGACCAGATCGCAGCGCTCGTCCGTCGACAGCGCGCCCCATGGCCCGTGAAGCGCCTGCCGCGCCGCCATGACGGCGGCATCGACGTCCGCACGTCCCCCTTCGGCCACTCGACCGATGAGCGTGCCATCGTGCGGACGCCGATTTTCGAATGACACCTGGCCCACGCTTTCGACGAAACGTCCGTCGATAAAGTGCCTGAAGGCAATCTCCTGCCCGCTTCCCCCAGGTGATCGCACAAGCTCTGCTGCCTGATCCAAGGTCATCCTCCATCAGGAGCGGCTTGATTGATCCGCTCCCTGTCCAATCGAACTAGACCTGTGCGGTGAAACCGTCCAATACCTCTTTTTGCACCGGATGATACGGAAGAGGCATCACATCCTATGTCCCTGAACGCGATCGAACTGCGTCAGCTGCGCTATTTCGTCGCCGTGGTGCGGCAGCGAAGTTTCCGGGGAGCGGCCGCGGTCGTCCATGTCTCGCAACCGCCGCTGACGCGTCAGGTGCAGCAGCTTGAAGACGCGCTTGGCGTGCAATTGCTGATCCGGGGAAGCAAGGGCGTGGAACTGACGCCAGCGGGCGCAACCTTTTATACCGGGGCCTGCAATATCCTGGACCTGATGGATCAGGCGGTCGCCCGCGCGCGGCTGGCGGGGTCAGGCCATCTCGGCAGGCTGGACGTTGGCGTTTTCGGATCGGCGGTGCTGGACGCGGTGCCGCGCATCATCGTCGCATTCCGCACGCTCTATCCGCATGTCGAGGTCGTCCTGCACAACATGGATCGCGAACATCAGGTGCAGGCGCTGCGTGAGCGGCGGATCACCATCGGTTTCAACAGGTTCTTCCGGGACGAAGCGGACCTGACCTGGGAAACCCTGCTGACCGAACCCATGCTGGTCGCCGTTCCTTCAGGCCATCCGCTTGCAAGCCGCGCGGAACTTTCGATCGACGACATAGCGAGCGAGCCGCTGGTATTCTATCCGCGGGTCGAAAGGCCCCAGGGCTTTACCCATTATCTCATGCGCATGTTTCACACGCGCAACATGACGCCCAATATCGTCCAGGATGTGGACGACGTCGTGACCGCCGTCGCGCTGGTGTCGAGCGGCCTTGGCCTGTGCCTGGTGGTCGAATCCGCCCGCAACCTGCAACTGCCGGGGGTATCCTATGTCCGGCTGCGGCGCGAAGACGAAGTGCAGTTCGACCTGAGCATGATCTGGCGGACTGACGATCATTCTCCGCTTCTCAGAGCCTTTCTTGAGGTCGCGCGCGGATGAGCGGGGTTGTGTGGCGCAATCGCCTTGCCTCGCTTATTTTCAATGACCGCTTTCACCGTCATCCCGCCCCGCACCGGATGAAAGCTGCGCCAGACGCGCTTCCAGCCCCGGCAGGAACAGCGTGGCGGTCATGGCCGCGTGGCGGCGGTTCTGGTCCGGCGTCGGGGCGGCATGGCCCATGATCATCCTGTGCTGCATGTCGACGAGCAGGGCGCCGATATACAGCTTGCCGATGCGATCCGCCTCGGCCGCTGTCATGCCCCGTTCCTGCAACAGCTTCACCAGCGGCCGGCGCAGATATTCCTGCCCCTGCTGCAAGGCCTGTCCCGCCGGAGGAAACTGGCGCGCTTCCCGCATGATGAGAGCGCCCACCGCCATGGCATAATCCGTCGAAAGCTCTCGCAAGACCGCGCGGGAATAAGCGGCCAGCGCGTCCTTCAGGCTGGCCCTGGGATCGATGACATAGCTGGTAAGTTCGACCGCCTGGTCCAGGATCGCCGCTTGCAGCAATGCCGCCTTGTCCGCATGCCATGTATATAATGTGCGTTTCGACACACCCGCCCTGGCCGCGATCGCTTCCATGGTGGCGTGGTGAAAGCCCTTGGCGGCGAACTCCTCGCGCGCGGCGCGCATCACCGCCGCCATCAATTCCTTGCTCTGTTCGGCCGAAGGCCGCCCCACCCTGTGCACAGGCGGCAATGTGCTGATGTCTGCGGACGTCATTCCGCAGCGCCCCTTGTTACCGGCATTGTCGCCTCTCCCCTTTTTGCGGCCAGACTATTGCGCGCCGCCGCGCAAGGCAAGAAATGCAGCGCCCTCCCTTTTAGATTCCGGCGCGATCCCCACATGCCCCTCATGATCCTTTCGCCCCAGCCCGTTCCGCCCGCGCCGCGAACCCCGTCATGACCATGGGGTTCGACAACAGCTATGCGCGCCTGCCCGATCGCTTCTTCGCGCGGGTGCCGCCCATGCAGGCCCCTCAGCCAGCGCTGATCCGCGTCAATGAAGCGCTCTGCGCCGATCTTGGCATCGACCCGCAATGGCTGGCGGGCGAAGAAGGGCTGCGCATGCTGGCGGGTCAGTCGATCGCGCCGGGATCGGAGCCGATCGCCACCGCCTATGCCGGGCATCAGTTTGGCAATTTCGTGCCCCAGCTTGGCGATGGCCGCGCCATCCTGCTGGGCGAGGTAATCGGCGCGCAGGGCCAGCGGCGCGACGTTCAGTTGAAAGGCGGCGGCCGTACCCCCTTTTCCCGTGGCGGAGACGGCCGCGCCGCCCTTGGCCCGGTGCTGCGCGAATATCTGGTGAGCGAGGCGATGGCGGCGATGGGCATCCCCACCACCCGCGCCCTTGCCGCCCTGACCACGGGCGAGCCCGTCTACCGGGAAACGGCGCTGCCCGGCGCGGTGCTGGCGCGTGTCGCCTCCAGCCATATCCGGGTCGGCACCTTCCAATATTTCGCCGCCCGCCGGGACGTGGACGGGCTGCGCATTCTGGCCGACCATGTCATCGCCCGCCATTATCCCGATGCCGCCGATGCGCCCCGCCCCTATCGAGCGCTGCTGGACCGGGTGATCGCGGGTCAGGCCGACCTTATCGCGCGCTGGATGCTGGTGGGCTTCATCCATGGCGTGATGAACACGGACAATATGTCGGTCGCCTGCGAAACGATCGACTATGGCCCCTGCGCCTTCATGGACAGCTATGATCCGGCCACGGTCTTCAGTTCGATCGATCATGCTGGACGCTACGCCTATGGCAATCAGCCGGGCATCGGCCTGTGGAACCTCACCCGCTTCGCCGAAACGCTGCTGCCGCTGCTGGACGCGGATGAAGCGAAGGCGATCGCCGATGCGGAAGAGGCGCTGTCGTTCTACGCGCCGCGCTTCCTCGATACGCAGTTGCGGGGTTTCCGCGCCAAGCTCGGCCTTGGCCAGGAGAGGGAGGGGGACGCTGAGTTCCTGACCGGATTGCTCGACGCCATGACGGCCAATCAAGTGGACTTCACCCTGTTCTTCCGCCGCCTGGCCGATGCGATCGAGCCGGGTCAGGGCGACGAGCCGGTGCGCGAACTGTTCGTCGACCCGCTTGCCGCCGACGAACTGCTGGCGCGCTGGCGCGATCGTTCCGCCAGCGAGCAAGGCCCAGCCGCCGAACGCCGCGATGCCATGCGCCGGGTCAACCCCGCCTTCATCCCGCGCAACCATCGGGTGGAGGAGATGATCCGCGCGGCGGTGGACAAGGGCGACTTCGCTCCTTTCGAACGGCTGCTGCACATAGTGTCGCATCCGTTCGAGGATCAGCCGGAAAACCAAGCCTATGCCGCGCCGCCGCTGGAGCATGAGCGGGTGCTGGCGACCTTCTGCGGCACCTGACGCCGGGCCATCTGCGTCGGCCGTTCGCCCAGCGAAGTCGAAGGGCCGAGGGAGCGCGGCGCCTCGCCATGCTCAGTGAAGGGATTCGACTTCGCTCAGCCCGAACGGTTCCTGTTCAAGGCGCGACGGTCAAACAATCCCCGCGCCCAGACCCACAGGCTTGCGCTCCTGCGCCTTGCGTTCGCGCCATTTGCTCTGGCGATAGACCGACAGCATGTCGATCGCGCCGCCCGCTTCCATGCGCGCCATCGCCAATATGGGCGCGACATCGACATTATAGGCGCGGCGCAACGCCTGGAACGCCATCATCGTGTCATTGCCCTCCTGCGCGGCGTGCAGCGCCTCGCGGTCGACCAGCAGCGCCTTGGCGAAGCAAGCCGCGATGGTTTCGGCCGACGACAGCATGGATTCGATCGGGTCGGTCACATTGTGCGACTGGTCGATCATGTAGCTGGGGTTGAAGCCGTCGCGCGGGTGCAGTTCCGCCTCGACCAGTTCGTTGAACACCAGGAACAGCTGGTGCGGGTTGATCGACCCGGAATCGAGGTCGTCGTCGCCATATTTGCTGTCGTTGAAGTGGAAGCCGCCCAGCTTGCCGAAGCGGTGCAGGCGCGCCACGATCTGTTCGATATTGACGTTGGGCGCATGGTGGCCAAGGTCGACAAGGCACTTCGCCTTGGGCCCCAGTTCCTGTGCCGCCAGGATGGACGAACCCCAATCGGAAATGACCGTCGAATAAAAGGCTGGCTCGAACATCTTATGCTCCAGCAGCATCCGCCAGTCGTCGGGCAGCGCGGCATAGACCTGCGCCGCCGCCTCAAGATAACGGTCGAGGCTGCGGCCAAGATCCTGCTGCCCCGGAAAGTTCGTGCCGTCGCCGACCCAGACGGTGAGGTCCGTCGATCCGAGTTGCTTGCCGATCTCGATGCATTCGATGTTATGTTCGACTGCCTGCGCGCGCGTTTCGGCGATTGTGGAGGAAAGCGATCCGGTGACGTAGCTGTGCGCCTGATCCTTCTGGTCCTGGAACGTGTTGGAATTGACCGCGTCGAAGCCAAGGCCAAGGCTCGCCGCTTCCTGCCGCAGGCCCGCATAGTCGGACACCTTGTCCCACGGGAAATGCGGCGACACGCGCGGGGTCACGCGCGACAGCTGGTTGATGACGGCGCAATCCTCCAGCTTTTCATGGATGGTGGTCGGCTCGCCCGGAATCGGGAATTTGGCGAAGCGGGTGCCGCCCCGGCCAGCGCCCCAGCTCGGCACCGCGACTGAAAAGCCAGCGACCCGGCCCTTGATCGCGTCGATGTCGATGCCGCGCCGGTCGAGCTGGCGGCCCAGCGCCGCATAATCTTCCTCCAGCGCGGCGGTTTCACGCGCATTGGCCTCTGCAATCAGTTCGTCGGAAAGGGGCAGGTTGGTCGTCATGATGATCTCACTTCTTGGTCTGGCTTCCGAGGAAGCCCTGCATGGCCATCCATGCGTGGAACTCATCCATCAGCAGCGTGGTGGTGGTGCCGGGACGGCCAAGGCCGAACCCGTGATAGCCCTTTTGATAGGCGTGGATTTCCACCGGCCGCTTCGCCTTGTGCCAGGCTTCGGCGATGGGGAAACCCATGGTGGGGAACAGCTGGTCGTCCATCGCGATCGCGTTGAACATGGGCGGCGCGTCGGCAGGCACGGCGACGGCAGTCTGCGGCCCGTAGATATAGCCGAAGAAAGCGGGCCGCTCGGCAGCAGGGGCTTGCAGGACCACATTCAGCGCCGTCATCGCCCCGGCGGAAAAGCCGATCATGCCGATCCGCGCGGGATCGACGCCCCATTTCGCGGCATCGGTTCGCACCATGCGCAGGGCAGCGATCGCGTCTGCGGTCGCTTCGGGCTTTTCCAGCTTCGCCGCGCCCGGCCCGCCGCGCACGGCCGCGCCGATCCTGGCCGCCATTTCCCGCATCGCTTCCTTCTGGTCGGCGGGGGTCGGGATCAGGCGGTATTTCAGGACGAAGGCGGCGATACCGCGGTCGGCCAACTGCCGGGCGACCTTATAGCCTTCATGATCCATGGACAGCATCATGAAGCCGCCGCCCGGCGCGACGATCACCGCCGCGCCATTGGCCTTGCCCGCTTCCGGCAGGACCGGCGTCAGCGTGGGAACGGTGACGTTGCGCACCGAACGGCCCTCGCCCGGATTGATGTTCCAGATTTCGGTTTCGGCGGCCTTGCCCTGCTTGCCCCTGGCTGGCGGATAGAGCGGGATCGCGCCTGGCTCCGCCATGCTGGCTGGCGCGGGCGAAGCAACGGCAGGCTTCGCCTTGACCGCCTGCGCCGCCGCCCCTCCCGTCTGCACCATGGCGAGGGCGGCCAGCATCCAGCCGGTCCGCGCCATCCATGTCCTTGCCAATGTCATCCCATCCTCTCCCTTGCTGCTTAGCGGGTGAAGGCCTGGGCGTTCCCCGCATCGACGTTGATCATGTTGCCGGTCGATTTTGCCGACATATCCGACGCAAGGAAATAGACCGCTTCGGCAATGTCGGAGGGCAGCACGTCGCGCTTCAGCATGGAGCGTTGGCGGTAATGTTCCTCCAGTTCCTTGCCCGAATCGATGCCGTGCGCACCGGCGCGTTCCTTGCGCCAGTCGCCGTCCCAGATCTTGGACCCCTTGATGACGGCATCGGGATTGACGACGTTCACGCGGATGCCGGACGGCGCGCCTTCCAGCGCCAGGCAGCGGGCGAGGTGATTGGCCGCCGCCTTGGCCGAAGCATAAGCCGACGCATTGGTCGCGGCGGCGACGCCATTCTTCGACCCGATGAACACGATCGACGTGCCGCCCTGCTCCTTCATCCGCTTCATCATCGGGAAGGCGGCGCGCGCGGTCAGGAAATAGCCTTCCGCCAGCACGTCATAGTTTTTCCGCCACAGCGCGACGGTGGTTTCCTCGATCGGCGCGGAAGAGGCGATGCCCGCATTGGCGACGAGTATGTCGAGGCCGCCAAATTCGCGCGCACAGGCGTCGAACGCGGACTGCACCTGCGCTTCGTCTGTCACGTCCACTACGGCGGCGCGCACGACATCCTTGCCGAACTGCCTGGCGAAACCGGCGCGGACTTCCTCCACGGCGGCGGCGTCACGATCAGCCAGCATCACGCAGGCGCCGTCCGCCATCAGGCGCGCAGCCGTCGCCGCGCCGATGCCGCCCGCGCCGCCCGTCACCAGCGCGATCTTGCCGACCAGCGGCTTGGGTTTGGGCATGCGCTGGAGCTTCGCTTCCTCCAGCAGCCAATATTCGATGTCGAACGCCTCCTGTTCATCGAGCGCGATATAGTCGCCGATGGCTTCGGAACCGCGCATCACGTTGATGGCGTTGCCGTAGAACTCACCGGCAAGGCGCGCGGTGGTCTTGTCCGTGGCGAAGGTGAAGCGGCCGATGCCCGGCACCAGCACGACGACCGGGTTGGAATCGCGCATCGCAGGCGAATTGCCGCGCTTGCACCGCTCGTAATAGGCGCCGTAGAGCTTGCGGTAATCCTCGATCTTCTCCGCCAGATAGGCGTCGTCCTGCAAGCGCGCGGGGTCCAGCGTCAGCGGCGCGATCTTGGTGCGCAGGAAATGGTCGGGGCAGGACGTGCCGAGCGCGGCCAGCCGTTCGAAATCCACCGAACCCACGAATTCCAGCGCTTCGGCATCGTCGGAAAAGTGGCCAAGCTTGCTGCGCGCGCCGGTCATGAAGCCGCGCAGGCGGGGCATCAGGTCGGCGGCGATGGCGGCGCGGTCCGGGTTGGGCGCGACCTTCCGGCCCCCGAAGGCAGGCTTGCCCGCCAGCTTCGCATTGAGGTAGCTCGCCGCGTCGGCGATCAGCTGCACCGTATGTTCGTAGCAGCCCTTGGCCGTGTCCGCCCAGCAGATGATGCCATGGCCCGCCAGCATCACGCCTTCCACGCCGGGATTGGCTTTAACATAATCGCGCAGCTGCACGCCCAGCGTGTAACCGGGACGCTTCCAGCCCAGCCAGCCGATCTTGCCGCCCCAGATTTCCTTCGTCGCAGCCTCGCCGCCCGACGACGCCGCCAGCGCGATGATCGCATCGGGGTGGACATGGTCGACATGGGCGAAGGGCAGCAGCGAATGGAGCGGCGTATCGATCGACGCGGCCCGGCTGTTCAGGTTGAAGGTGCAGTGCGGCAGATAGCCGACCATCTTGTCGTCATCCTGCTCGCCGCCATAATGCTTCTCCAGGCTCAGCAGCTTGTCCTGATACAGGGTCGCAAAGCCGTCCAGCTTCATCGAACCGATGTCGCCACCCGAACCCTTGACCCACAGCACCTCCACCTGCTCGCCGGTCAGCGGATCGGTTTCCATGATCTTGGCCGAAGTGTTGCCGCCGCCGAAATTGGTGACGGTCAGGTCCGAACCCAGCAGGTTGGAACGGTAGAGCAGCAGTTCGGCCGGACTCATCGAAGCGGCCGCCGAATCATCCCAGCGGCTGGTGGGGACGGCGAAGGGAATGGCGAAATCTGCGGCGTTGGTCGGAGCGTTCATGGGATACCTTCAGCTGTGAAGCGATGTGCAGCGTGAAGCCTTGCTATCATTTTCACTGGAAATGATCAATCACGATTGATAATGATCACTTTCAATAACCCGTTTCGGGAGGGATGCAGTTGGATTCAGGTGCCTACATCGTCATCGACTTAGGCAAGACGCTCAGCAAGGTCAGCCTCTGGTCGCGTGACGGGCGAATGCTGGACCGGCAGACGCGTCCCAACAGCCTGTGCGAGGTCGATGGCGTCCGCCGCCTGGACGCCGATGGCATAGGGTCCTGGCTGCTCGACATGCTCGCCCGCCACGCCGGTCAGCCGGTGGAGGCGATCATTCCGGTCGGCCACGGCGCCGCCGTCGCCGCCCTTGCCGGATATGGGGAAGGAACGCCCGGCACGCTCGCCTTCGCGCCCTTCGACTATGAGCAGGCAATCCCCGACGATATCATGACCGCCTATCGCGATCAGCGGGATGCCTTCGCCATCACCGGATCGCCCGCCCTGCCGGACGGCCTCAACCTTGGTAGCCAGATCTGGTGGATGGACCAGATCCATGGCGCAGAAATGCGCGGCGCGACGCTGCTGCCCTGGGCGCAATATTGGGCCTGGTTCCTGACCGGCCGCGCGGTCAGCGAAGTGACCAGCCTTGGCTGTCACACTGACCTGTGGGCGCCTGCCAGCGGCGGCTTTTCCCCCATGGCCGTGCGGCTTGGCTGGGCCGATCGCTTTGCGCCGGTGGTCAACGCGGCTGACACGGTCGCGACCCTCTCTCCCGCAATCGCCGAGCGCACGGGACTGCCGAAGACGGTTAAGGTGCTGGCGGGCCTGCACGATTCCAACGCCGCCCTGCTCGCCGCGCGCGGTTTCCCGGAGATCGCCCGCAACGAAGCGACGGTGCTGTCCACCGGCACCTGGTTCATCGCCATGCGCCTGCCCGCCCAGCCCGTCGATACGGCATCGCTGCCCGAAGCGCGCGACTGCCTCGTCAATGTCGATGCCTATGGCAAGCCGGTGCCGTCCGCCCGCTTCATGGGCGGGCGCGAGATCGAGACGCTGATTGAGATCGATACGCGCCGCGTCGACATCAAGCCTGACCAGCCCGCCCTGCTCGCCGCCGTCGAGCGGCTGCTGGCGGACGAGGTGATGATCCTGCCGACGCTCGCCCCCGGCTTTGGCCCTTTCCCGCAACTGGAATGCCGCTGGGTCAACCGGCCCGAAGACTGGTATGCGCGCCGCGCCGCCGCCTGCCTTTATGCCGCGCTGGTCGCCGACTGCTCGCTCGACCTTATCGGCGCGCAGCAGCGACTGCTGGTCGAAGGGCGTTTCGCCGAAGCCGAAGTGTTCGTGCGCGCGCTTGCCGCATTGCGGCCGGGGACGCAGGTCTATACAGCCAACGCCCATAATGACGTGTCCTTCGGCGCGCTGCGCCTGATCGATCCCGCGCTTGAACCGAGTGGCTCCCTCCGCAAGGTGGAGCCGCTGCCCGGCGACCTGTCCGCCTACCGCGCCGGGTGGCGCGCCGAACTGGAGGCCTTTGCATGATCGCCGCATCGGTCAGCGACTTTCGCGAACTGGCGCGCCGCCGCCTGCCGCATTTCCTGTTCGAATATATCGACGGCGGCTCCTATGCCGAAGTGACGCTGCGCCGCAATGTCGCCGATCTGGAAGCGATCGCGCTGCGCCAGCGCGTGCTGCGCGATATGTCCAGCCTGGACCTGACCACCGAACTGTTCGGGCAGAAGCTGGCCATGCCGGTCGCGCTCGCCCCCATCGGCCTTGCGGGCATGAACGCCCGGCGCGGCGAGTGCCAGGCAGTGCGCGCGGCGGACAAGGCGGGCATCCCCTTCACCCTTTCGACCGTATCGGCCTGCGCCCTGTCCGAAGTCGCGAGCGCGGCCGCCCGCCCCTTCTGGTTCCAGCTCTACATGATCCGTGACCGCGCCTTCATGCGCGACCTGATGGCGCAGGCGGTGGAGGCGCAATGCTCCGCCCTCGTCTTCACGGTCGACATGCCCGTGCCGGGCAGCCGTTACCGCGACTATCATTCGGGCCTTGCGGGCGCGGCCGGGCTGCGCGGCGCGATGCGGCGGACCATTCAGGGGGCGATGAAGCCGGACTGGGCCTGGGACGTGGGCATTCGCGGCCGCCCACACGCGCTCGGCAATGTCGCGCCCGTGCTGAAGGGCAAGACCGGCATCGAGGATTTCTTCGCCTGGATGCGCGAGAATTTCGATAATTCCATAAGCTGGCGCGATCTGGATTTCATCCGCTCCGAATGGAAAGGGCCGCTGATCATCAAGGGGCTGCTGGACCCGGAGGATGCGAAGGAAGCCGCCGCCATCGGTGCTGACGGCATCATCGTGTCCAACCATGGCGGGCGGCAGCTTGACGGCGTGCTGTCCACCGCCCGCGCGCTGCCCCCCATTGCCGATGCGGTGGGCGACCGGCTGACCATATTGGCCGATGGCGGCGTCCGGTCGGGCCTGGACGTTGTGCGCATGCTGGCGCTGGGGGCGAAGGGCGTGCTGCTGGGCCGGGCCTGGGTCTTCGCGCTGGCTGCCAAGGGGCAGGCGGGCGTGGAGCAGATGCTCGCCCTTATCGAAGCGGAAATGCGCGTCGCCATGACGCTGACCGGCATGAAATCCATCGGGGAAATAGACCGCACCGCACTGGCGGGCGGCTGAGACAGAACAGACAAGAGGGAGACAGGATCAATGGGCGGCAATCCGGCGCTGGGCGTCATATTCCACTGGCTGGGCGGCTTCGCCTCCGCCAGCTTCTACGTGCCCTACAAGCGGATCAACCGCTGGTCGTGGGAGGTGTTCTGGCTGGCCGGCGGCCTGTTTTCCTGGGCGATCGCGCCCTGGATTTTCGCCTCGCTCCAGACCAGCGACCTTCTGGGCGTGCTGTCCGCCACCCCGCGCGAAACATTGTTCTGGTGCTGGTTCTGGGGCGCGATGTGGGGCTTTGGCGGCCTGACCTTCGGCCTCACCATGCGCTATCTTGGCCTGTCGCTGGGCATGGCGGTGGCGCTGGGCCTGACAACGGTGATCGGCACGCTTGGGCCGCCCATCTTCCGCGGCACGATAGGGGAGATCGCATCGACCATCAGCGGCCAGCTCACGCTGCTCGGCATCCTCATCACCCTAACCGGCATCGTCGTCGTCGCCCGCGCGGGCAAGGCGAAGGAGCGGGACCTGGCGGGCGCGCAGTCCGAAGGCGTGGCTGAGTTCAACCTGAAAAAGGGCATCCTCATCGCCATCTTCTCCGGCGTGATGTCGGGCTGCTTCGCCTGGGGCCTGGACGCGGGCCAGCCGATCCGCGACCTGTCGCTGGCGGCGGGGACCGATCCGCTGAGCCAGGGCTTGCCCGTGCTGTGCGTGGTGCTGGCGGGGGGCCTTACCACCAACGCGCTGTGGTGCGCCTATCTCATCGCCCGGAACAAGAGCGCGGCGCAGTTCTTCGGCGCGCCTTCCGACCCCGAAAATGGCGGCCGCGCGCCATTGCTCACCAACTATCTGCTGGCGGCGCTGGGCGGCACGCTCTGGTACTTCCAGTTCTTCTTCTACACGATGGGCGAAAGCCAGATGGGCCGCTACGGCTTTTCATCCTGGACGCTGCACATGGCGTCGATCATCCTCTTTTCGACCCTTTGGGGCTTTGCCCTGCGGGAATGGAAGGGCGCAAGCCGCAGCACGCGGCGGACGGTATGGACCGGCATCGGCCTGCTCGTCGGCGCTACCGTAGTGATCGGCGCAGGCAATATGCTGGGGGTGTCGGCGGCTCATTAGCGGCGGCTCGCGAAATCCTGCTCGCTCGACCTTATCGGCGCGCAGCAGCGACTGCTGGTCGAAGGGCGTTTCGCCGAAGCCGAAGTGTTCGTGCGCGCGCTTGCCGCATTGCGGCCGGGGACGCAGGTCTATACAGCCAACGCCCATAATGACGTGTCCTTCGGCGCGCTGCGCCTGATCGATCCCGCGCTTGAACCGAGTGGCTCCCTCCGCAAGGTGGAGCCGCTGCCCGGCGACCTGTCCGCCTACCGCGCCGGGTGGCGCGCCGAACTGGAGGCCTTTGCATGATCGCCGCATCGGTCAGCGACTTTCGCGAACTGGCGCGCCGCCGCCTGCCGCATTTCCTGTTCGAATATATCGACGGCGGCTCCTATGCCGAAGTGACGCTGCGCCGCAATGTCGCCGATCTGGAAGCGATCGCGCTGCGCCAGCGCGTGCTGCGCGATATGTCCAGCCTGGACCTGACCACCGAACTGTTCGGGCAGAAGCTGGCCATGCCGGTCGCGCTCGCCCCCATCGGCCTTGCGGGCATGAACGCCCGGCGCGGCGAGTGCCAGGCAGTGCGCGCGGCGGACAAGGCGGGCATCCCCTTCACCCTTTCGACCGTATCGGCCTGCGCCCTGTCCGAAGTCGCGAGCGCGGCCGCCCGCCCCTTCTGGTTCCAGCTCTACATGATCCGTGACCGCGCCTTCATGCGCGACCTGATGGCGCAGGCGGTGGAGGCGCAATGCTCCGCCCTCGTCTTCACGGTCGACATGCCCGTGCCGGGCAGCCGTTACCGCGACTATCATTCGGGCCTTGCGGGCGCGGCCGGGCTGCGCGGCGCGATGCGGCGGACCATTCAGGGGGCGATGAAGCCGGACTGGGCCTGGGACGTGGGCATTCGCGGCCGCCCACACGCGCTCGGCAATGTCGCGCCCGTGCTGAAGGGCAAGACCGGCATCGAGGATTTCTTCGCCTGGATGCGCGAGAATTTCGATAATTCCATAAGCTGGCGCGATCTGGATTTCATCCGCTCCGAATGGAAAGGGCCGCTGATCATCAAGGGGCTGCTGGACCCGGAGGATGCGAAGGAAGCCGCCGCCATCGGTGCTGACGGCATCATCGTGTCCAACCATGGCGGGCGGCAGCTTGACGGCGTGCTGTCCACCGCCCGCGCGCTGCCCCCCATTGCCGATGCGGTGGGCGACCGGCTGACCATATTGGCCGATGGCGGCGTCCGGTCGGGCCTGGACGTTGTGCGCATGCTGGCGCTGGGGGCGAAGGGCGTGCTGCTGGGCCGGGCCTGGGTCTTCGCGCTGGCTGCCAAGGGGCAGGCGGGCGTGGAGCAGATGCTCGCCCTTATCGAAGCGGAAATGCGCGTCGCCATGACGCTGACCGGCATGAAATCCATCGGGGAAATAGACCGCACCGCACTGGCGGGCGGCTGAGACAGAACAGACAAGAGGGAGACAGGATCAATGGGCGGCAATCCGGCGCTGGGCGTCATATTCCACTGGCTGGGCGGCTTCGCCTCCGCCAGCTTCTACGTGCCCTACAAGCGGATCAACCGCTGGTCGTGGGAGGTGTTCTGGCTGGCCGGCGGCCTGTTTTCCTGGGCGATCGCGCCCTGGATTTTCGCCTCGCTCCAGACCAGCGACCTTCTGGGCGTGCTGTCCGCCACCCCGCGCGAAACATTGTTCTGGTGCTGGTTCTGGGGCGCGATGTGGGGCTTTGGCGGCCTGACCTTCGGCCTCACCATGCGCTATCTTGGCCTGTCGCTGGGCATGGCGGTGGCGCTGGGCCTGACAACGGTGATCGGCACGCTTGGGCCGCCCATCTTCCGCGGCACGATAGGGGAGATCGCATCGACCATCAGCGGCCAGCTCACGCTGCTCGGCATCCTCATCACCCTAACCGGCATCGTCGTCGTCGCCCGCGCGGGCAAGGCGAAGGAGCGGGACCTGGCGGGCGCGCAGTCCGAAGGCGTGGCTGAGTTCAACCTGAAAAAGGGCATCCTCATCGCCATCTTCTCCGGCGTGATGTCGGGCTGCTTCGCCTGGGGCCTGGACGCGGGCCAGCCGATCCGCGACCTGTCGCTGGCGGCGGGGACCGATCCGCTGAGCCAGGGCTTGCCCGTGCTGTGCGTGGTGCTGGCGGGGGGCCTTACCACCAACGCGCTGTGGTGCGCCTATCTCATCGCCCGGAACAAGAGCGCGGCGCAGTTCTTCGGCGCGCCTTCCGACCCCGAAAATGGCGGCCGCGCGCCATTGCTCACCAACTATCTGCTGGCGGCGCTGGGCGGCACGCTCTGGTACTTCCAGTTCTTCTTCTACACGATGGGCGAAAGCCAGATGGGCCGCTACGGCTTTTCATCCTGGACGCTGCACATGGCGTCGATCATCCTCTTTTCGACCCTTTGGGGCTTTGCCCTGCGGGAATGGAAGGGCGCAAGCCGCAGCACGCGGCGGACGGTATGGACCGGCATCGGCCTGCTCGTCGGCGCTACCGTAGTGATCGGCGCAGGCAATATGCTGGGGGTGTCGGCGGCTCATTAGCGGCGGCTCGCGAAATCCTGCTCGCTCGACCTTATCGGCGCGCAGCAGCGACTGCTGGTCGAA